>DWZY01000173.1 GCA_019117325.1 Candidatus Brevibacterium intestinigallinarum | reverse complement strand
CGCCGGCCTCGCCGTGCAGGTCGCGCTCGCGGGCGCGCAGCTCGACACGGCGGATCTTGCCGGAGATCGTCTTGGGCAGCTCTGCGAACTCGATGCGGCGGATCCGCTTGTAGGGTGCCAGGTTCTCGCGGCAGAACCGCAGGATGTCCTCCGCGGTGGCCGCATCCGGCTCGAAGCCGCTGCGCAGCACGACGTAGGCCTTGGGGACGGCCAGGCGGACGGGATCCGGAGACGGGACGACCGCGGCCTCGGCGACGGCCTCGTGCTCGATGAGGACGCTCTCCAGCTCGAACGGCGACAGCCGGTAGTCGCTGGCCTTGAAGACGTCATCCGCGCGGCCCACGTAGGTGAAGACGCCGTCATCGTCGCGGGTGGCGACGTCGCCCGTGTGGTAGACGCCGTCGCGGAAGGCCTCCGCCGTGCGCTCCTCGTCGCCCCAGTAGCCCTGCATGAGGGCCAGGGGACGGGGGTCCAGGCGCAGGCAGATCTCACCCTCCTGCGTCTCCTCGCCCGTCGCCGGGTCGATGAGCACGGGATCGAAGCCGGGCATCGCCACGCCCATCGATCCGGGCTTCATCGCGTGGCCGGGCGGGTTGCCGATCTGCAGGGTGGTCTCCGTCTGGCCGAAGCCATCACGGATGGACACGCCCCACTCGCGCTCGACGATCGCGATGACCTCCGGGTTGAGCGGCTCGCCCGCGCCCAGCGCCTTCGCCGGCGGCGTCGTGAGGGTGGCCAGGTCCGCCTGGATGAGCATGCGCCAGACCGTGGGGGGAGCGCAGAAGCTCGTGACGCCCACGCGGCCCATGATGCTCATGAGGAAGGAGGCGTCGAAGCGGGAGTAGTTGACGATGACGACGCAGGCGCCCGCGATCCACGGGGTGAAGAAGTTCGACCACGCGTGCTTCGCCCAGCCCGGGGAGGCGATGTTGAGGTGGCGATCGCCGGGCTCCAGCCCCATCCAGTACATCGTCGACAGGTGGCCCACCGGGTACGAGGTGTGGGTGTGGGCAACCATCTTCGCCTTGGACGTGGTGCCGGAGGTGAAGTACAGCAGGAGGAGGTCATCGGCCCGGGTGGGGCCGTCGACGGTGAAGTCCTCAGACTCGTCCGCAGCCGCCGAGTAGCGCACATCGCCCTCGCGCAGGTCCGGCGCAGTGTCCCCGTCCGCGTCGACGACGATGCGGACGACGGGATGGTCGACCTCGTCGAACTTGGCCGAGTCCGCGGGATTCGCGACGACGAAGTCCGCCCGTCCGCGCTCCGCACGGTCCTGGAGGTCGATGGGGCCCAGCTGCACGGTCGTGGGCAGGAGGACTGCGCCCAGGCGGATGCCTGCGAGCATCGTCTCCCACAGCTCCACCTGGTTATTCAGCATGACCATGACGTGGCTGCCGCGCTGCACACCCGCACGGCGCAGGAGGTTCGCGACCTGGTTCGAACGACGCCGCAGCATGTCGTACGAGTAGATCTGCTCGCTGCCGTCCTCCTCGATGATCCACAGCGCGGGGTCGTCATTGCCCTCGGCCTGCGGGTCGAACCAGTCGGTGGCGAAGTTGAAGTGCTCGAACTGCGGCCAGGAGAACGCGGCGCGTGCCGCCTCCGCGTCCAGACGGTGCTCCAGGAGCAGGTCGCGCGCCGCACGGAACTGCTCCGTGATCGACTGTGCGGGGACGGAATCCTGCGACGCGATGCGTTCCGGCTGGTCGGGGACCATGAGTTCTCCTTCGAATCCTGAGGCTGTCGGGGCTGCGAGCACGACTGCGCCGTCAATCTATCAGCCGCAGATTGAGTGTCAGCTGGAGACCTGCGGACCCTCCGCGTGCCAGGCGCGCAGGCGGCGCGCGGCCTCCTCCTCGCCCACGACGCCCTCCTCCAGGCGCAGCTCCAGCAGGAAGCGGTAGGCCTGGCCCACCAGCGGTCCCGGCGGGATGCCCAGGATCTCCATGATCCGGGTGCCATCCAGCTCCGGACGGATCGCGTCGAGCGCTTCCTTCTGCGCCAGCGCGGCGATGCGCTGCTCCAGCTCGTCGTAGTTGCGCGCCAGGCGGTTCGCCTTCCGCTGGTTGCGCGTCGTCACGTCCGAGCGGGTGAGAATGTGGAGGCGCGTGAGCAGGTCACCGGAGTCCGTCACGTAGCGGCGGACCGCGGAATCGGTCCAGCCCGCGTCGCCGTAGCCGTAGAAGCGCAGGTGCAGCTCGACGAGACGTGCGACCTTCGTGAGCGTGTCCTTGTCGAACGCGAGCGCGCGCATGCGCTTCTTCGTCATCTTCGCGCCCACGACGTCGTGGTGGTGGAAGGTGACGCCGCCGTTGGAGTCGAACCGCCGCGTGCGCGGCTTGCCCACGTCATGCATGAGCGCTGCGAACCGGACGATGAAGTCCGGGGAGGTGAACGAGGGTGTGCTGAGACCGGCCTCGGCCTCGGTGGTCTCCGTGGCAACGGGGGCCTCGGTCGCAGCAGGGGACGCGGCAGCGTCGGAGCCGGCGACCTCAGAGTCGGCCTCCTCCGCGTCCCCGGACCCGGCGGCGGCGGCCTCTGCGGCCTCGGCGTCCCGGCGGGCGTAGACGGCCTCGAGCTCAACGGCCTGGTCCAGGACGGTCAGCGAGTGCTCGTAGACGTCCTTGTGGCGGTGGTGCTCGTCCTGCTGGTCGCGCAGAGCGGCGAACTCCGGCAGGATGCGCTCGCAGATGCCGGTCTCGACGAGCAGCTCGATGCCGGCGCGCGGGCGCACGCCGGTGATGAGCTTGATGAGCTCGTCGCGGACGCGCTCGGCGGAGATGATGTCGATGCGCTCGCTCATGCGGGTCATCGCGTCGCGGACCTCGGGGGCGACCTCGAAGTCCAGCTGGGAGACGAAGCGGGCGCCGCGCATCATGCGCAGCGGGTCGTCGGAGAAGGAGTCCTCCGGCGTGCCCGGTGTCCGGATGATGCCGGCGGCCAGGTCGGACAGCCCGCCGTGCGGGTCGACGAAGACGCGGCCGGGCAGGCGCACGGCCATCGCGCCGATCGTGAAGTCGCGCCGCACCAGATCCGCATCCAGCGTGTCGCCGAACGCGACGACGGGCTTCCGCGAGTCCGGGTCGTACTGCTCCGCCCGGTAGGTCGTGATCTCGATGAGGCGGTCGCCCTTGCGCAGGCCGATCGTCCCGAACTGCTTCCCGATGTCCCAGTGCGCGTCCGCCCACCCGCGGATGGCGGCGAGGATGTCGTCGGGGCGCGCATCCGTCGTGAAGTCGAGGTCCGGCATGTCGCGGCCCAGCAGCGCGTCGCGGACGGAGCCGCCCACCAGCGCCAGTTCGAAGCCGCGCTGGGCGAATCGCTGCGCCAGCGGGTCGAGGATGGGGCTCAGCTCATCGAGCGCGTCGACCATCCTCACGTGCGCTGCTGCTGCGTCCACGCCGTCTCCTCCTGGGCTTGCCGGTCCTGGGCTGTCCGGGTGCGATCGCTCCGCCGATTCCGCGCCGGACTGCGCGGCCGCGAAGCGCGCACAAGCCTACCGCCCCGGTGAGTCCTGGCTGGGCCGCGTGCGGTCTGGCCTGTGTGCCGGCGGGGTCAGGTCTGTGTGCCGGCGGCGCCAGGACTGCGGCCCGCACATCAGGCCTGCGTGCCTGCATCCAGGCGGTGCTCCAGGTAGGCGAGGATCCGTGCGGCCTCCGGGTCTGTCGTCGGGGCGTGGGCGTCGAGGACGTGGCGCAGGTCTGTACCCGGCAGCTCGCCGGCCGCCTGGAGGAGGCGGAGACGGCCTGCTGCGGTCACCTCCGGGTCCCGCAGCCGTGCCAGCAGTGCCTCGACCGCCGCCGAGGCCGTGGCTCGCGTGGGCTGCTCCGTCGCGGCGAGCCGGCCCAGGC
>DWZY01000172.1 GCA_019117325.1 Candidatus Brevibacterium intestinigallinarum | reverse complement strand
GCGGGGATCGTCGCGGACAGGGACAGGTTCCGGCACCGGCCCGCGTACACGCCGCCCACCAGGGGGTCCACGACCCGGTCGACCAGCTCGTCACCCAGGCGGGCGGCCAGAAAGTCCCCGCAGGAGACATCCCCGTCGACCGGCGGGGTGAGGACCTCGGACCGCACGCGCGCCAGACCCTCGTCGCTCAGGACGCCCCGCAGCACCTCCGGGTCCGCCGGCACACCCATGAGTGTGCCCGCGGGGATCGCGACGGGCCCGGACTCTGTCACAAGGCGCGAGCCGTGCGCGCGGGACGGGTGCACCGTGTCAAGACCCAGCTCCTCCAGCAGCGCCGGAGTCTCCGGACGGCGGGCCAGCGAGGCCTCGGCGCCGTCGTCCGCTCCGCCCGGGAGCCGTCCGCCCAGCGTGGTCCCGGACAGGCAACCGCCAGAGGTCTCACCCGCCTCGAACACGGTGACCCGCAGACCGTTCAGGGCCGCCTCGCGGGCAGCGGTGAGCCCGGAGACTCCCCCGCCCACGACGGCGAGCGTGCGTCCCGGCACTGTCAGGCGCTCAGCAGCTGCTGGGAGACCCGGTGGACCTCCTCGACGATGCGGCCCGGGACCTCGGGATCGGTCGCCGGCAGCACGCCGTGGCCCAGGTTGAAGACGTGCCCGCCGGGATGCTCGAGTCCGGCCCGCACGATCGCCTCGATGCGGGGTCGCAGCACCTCCCACGGCGCGAAGAGCAGGGCCGGATCCAGGTTGCCCTGCAGGGCCTGTCCGGGCTGCACGCGGCGGGACGCGTCCGCCAGGTCGACGCGGAAGTCGACACCCACGACGTCGCAGCCCACCGTCGCCATGTCGCTCAGGAGCTCTCCGGTCTGCACGCCGAAGTGGAAGGACGGCACGTCGTGGTGCGAGAGCGAGGAGAAGACGGCGGCCGAGTGGGGCAGCACGTGCTCGCGGTAGTCCGCGGCGGACAGGTAGCCGGCCCACGAGTCGAAGAGCTGGAAGGCCTGCGCACCCGCGCTCAGCTGCACGTCGATGAAGGTCGCGGACATCCGGCCCAGCTTCGCCAGGAGGTCGGAGAACAGCTGGGGGTCGCCCAGCATCATGGCCTTCGTCAGCTCGTGATTGCGGCTGGGACCGCCCTCGATGAGATAGCTCGCGACGGTGAACGGCGCACCCGCGAAGCCGATGAGGGCGGTGTCCGGATGGTTCGCGTCGAGGTCCGCACGCACGCGGGCGATGGACTCGGCGATGTCCGGGATCGCGTCCGGCGTGAGCTCCTCCAGGCGCTCCAGGTCCGCCCGGGTGCGCACGGGGTGCTCGATGACCGGCCCGGTGCCCGGCACGATCTCGACAGAGACGCCAGCGGCCTCGAGCGGCACGACGATGTCGGAGAAGAAGATCGCGGCGTCGACGCCGTGGCGGCGGACCGGCTGGAGGGTGATCTCGGAGACCAGGTCCGGGGTGCGGCAGGCGCCCAGCATGGTGGTGCCCTCGCGCAGCTCGCGGTACTCGGGAAGGGAGCGCCCCGCCTGTCGCATGAACCACACGGGGGTGTGGCTGACGGGTTCCGACTTCGCGGCAGAGACGAGAGTGCTGTTCATGGGCCCAGTCTCGCAGACCGGGCCCGGCGGCGAGAACCGGTCCGGGCGCCCGATACGCGGGGTCTCAGCCCGCGGTCACCCGGCTCCGTTCAGTCCTCGCCGTCCTCTGCCAGCACGTGGAACGCGCGGTTGCGGTAGACGAGGCCGTCACCGGGGTCGCCGCGCCGCACCTCTGTGATCTCCGCCACCACGACGACGGCCTCGCCCAGCTCGACCGTGTGCGTCACGTGTCCGATGAGGGAGGCTGACGCATCCGTGAGAACGGGCGTGCCGTTGGCCAGGTAGTCCCAGCCCTGGTCAGGCGTGAAGCGCGGGGCGCGCGAGTCCGCGAAGGCGCGGGCCAGGTCCGCGTGCGCGGCATTCACGAGGTTGACGCTCAGGGCATCGGCTGCGAGCACCGCGACGGCCGACCGGCTGGAGCGCATGAGCGAGAAGAGGAGTGTCGTGGGCGTGACCGACACGCTCGCCACGCTCGAAGCCGTCATGCCGACCGGACCCGACTCGCTGGCGGCCGCGATGATCGCGATCCCGCCGGGATGGTGCCGGAACGCGGCGCGGAAGTCCGCGCTCAGCTCCTCGCGGCTCCTCTGCTCATCCGGCGCGTCCGCCCCGTCCGCCGGGGTGCCCTGTGTCGTCGACGCAGTCATCGTCCTCCGTTCTCTCCGCGCACCGGCCTCGTGCCCGCGCGCGGTCCTCACAGATGAATGCGCGGATCGTGCGGTTCTATTCCTCCGCATCGGCGTGGGTCCTGGGCGGCGGCCCTCACACGCTCTATCGTGGTCGCGTGGCTTCACTGTCCCCCCTCAATCCCGTCCCCGCGGCGTTCGCCCGGATCACGGACGTGCTGTCCGACGTCTCGGATGTGCCGCACGTGTCCGTGTCCGCGATCCGCGCGCCGTCGAAGCTCGCGCCGTTCGCCACTGCGATCGGGGCAGAGGTCCATGCCGATGCCTCGTTCCAGCGCGCGACCGGCGAGGAGATCGACGAGCTCGCGACAGGAAGGATCGTCGTCCTGCACGATCCGGAGGGCCAGGACGAGTGGGAGGGCGACTTCCGCATCGTCTCCTACATCCGCGCGGAGATGGAGCACGACATGGGCAACGAGCCCCTGCTGGGCGCGGTCGCCTGGTCGTGGCTGACCGACGCCCTGAGCGCCCACGACTGCGAGCTGGTCGCCGCGGGCGGCACGACGACGCGGGTCCTGTCAGAGAGCTTCGGCACGCTGGCCGCACGACCGTCGACGATCGACCTGGAGCTGCGCGCGTCGTGGACCCCGGTCCTGGACGAGCCCGAGGACATCGTCGACCACTTCGACGCGTGGGTCGACCTGCTCACGACGGTCGCGGGGCTGCCCCCGCTGCCGGCGGGCGTCACCGCACTGCCGGGGAGGCGCCGGTGAGCTCCTCAGACGCACCCTCGTCACTGCCGCTGCTCGAGGCCCCCGCAGACGGCGTCCCGGACGTCATCGACACGCCGCGGGCTCTGCAGAGGGCCGCCGAGGCCCTGGCCGCCGGCACGGGCTCCGTCGCCGTCGACGCCGAGCGGGCCTCGGGCTTCCGCTACGGCCAGCGCGCCTTCCTCGTCCAGCTCCGCCGCGAGGGGACCGGCACCCTCCTCATCGACCCCGAGCCCTTCGACGACCTGCTGCCGCTCAACGGCGCGCTGCGCGGCAGCGAGTGGGTGCTCCACGCGGCCACACAGGACCTTCCGTGCCTGGCAGACCTCGACATGACTCCGGACGCGCTCTTCGACACCGAGCTGGCAGCGCGCTTCCTCAGCTACGACCGATTCGGCCTGGCCGCCGTGGTGGGCGAGACCGTGGGCGTGCGCCTCGCGAAGGAGCACTCCGCCGTCGACTGGTCGACCCGGCCCCTGCCCGAGTCCTGGCTCACGTATGCGGCGCTGGACGTCGAGGTCCTCCTCGAGGTCGCGGACCAGTTGGACGCCCAGCTGCACGCCCGTGACCTGGCGGAGTTCGCCCAGCAGGAGTTCGAGCACCTCCTCGACTTCGCACCCGCGGTCCACGAGGAGCCGTGGCGCCGCATGCACGGGCTGGGCACCCTGCGGAATCCGCGGCAGCTGGCCCGTGCCCGGGAGGTCTGGGAGTCCCGCGATCGTCTGGCGCGCGACGGTGACATCGCGCCCAGTCGCGTCATCAAGGACCGCGACATCGTCGCACTCGCACAGCACCGCGTGCGCACGGCGGACGATGTGTTCCGCGCGCTGGGCACCGGACGGCTCACCCGCAAGCACGCTCAGCGGTGGGCGGAGGCACTGCAGAGGGCGGATTCCCTGCCGGAGGAGGACCTGCCCCGCAGGCCGCGCTCCGCGTCGAGCGGCCCCAAGCTGGACCGCGCGCTGGTGAAGGAGCGGACACAGGTGCTCAAGCAGGCGATGTACGACCTGTCGGAGGCGACCGGGATCCCGCACGACCTCCTGCTGCAGCCCGCTCTGGTCCGCTCCGCCGCCGCCCTGCCGGATCCCGGGGATCCTGATGCGCTCCACGCGTTCCTGCACGAGCAGGGCGCCCGGCCGTGGCAGCTCGAGCTCTCCGTCA
>DWZY01000171.1 GCA_019117325.1 Candidatus Brevibacterium intestinigallinarum | reverse complement strand
GTCCAGCAGTGCCTGGACGTACATCATCGACCCCCCGACGATCACCGGGGTTCGCCCGCGTTTCCGGATGTCCTCCACGTCCGCCACCGCGGCGTCCCGGTATGCCGCCACCGAGGCGGTCTCGGTGACGTCGAGGACGTCGAACTGGTGGTGCACGATCCCCCGACGCAGATCCACCGGGAGCTTCGCCGTGCCGATGTCCATGCCCCGGTACAGCTGGAGGGCGTCTCCGTTCACGATCTCACCGTCCCGGGCCTGCGCCAGCGCGATGCCGAGGTCCGATTTGCCCGTAGCGGTCGCCCCCACGACGGTCACGAGCGGTCGCGTCATGGCCGGAGCCGCCCGTCTGCCCGCGCCTCCAGGCGGATGACCCGGTAGCGGACGCGGTGGACATCGACCGCGGCTTCCCGCGCGCCCCGCAGCCCCTCCGGATCGACTTGCCCCAGGGGATCGAGTTCCGCGGCGAAGCGATCGGCCTGGACCGTGAGAGCACGGAGCTCCGCGCCGTCGAGCGGCCCCGTGAGCGCCTGCTCGAGTCGCTCGTCGAACGCGTCCGCCCCGTCGCGCGGCGCCAGCGGCGCATCCGGGTGTGCGGCTGCGGAGAAGTCGATCGGCAGGAGGAGGGGTCCGGCGGAGCAGTCGATCTCGTGTGCCGGCGCCGCTGCGCCCGTGCCCATCGCGTGCAGGTGCACCTCGGCCCCCGCGGACGCGGCCAGCAGCGTCGCGACGACGGCGGCCGTGCTCGTGGATGCCGCGTGCTCGGCATCCGCCGTGTCCAGGCCGGCCACGGCCTCTGTGAGGGCGGGACCCGTCACGAGCTCTGCCGGTCCCACCCGCCCGCACTCGCGGGAGATCCGCACGCGGGCACCAGCATCGATCCCGAGGCCGCCCAGACTCAGCAGCGGCGGCACCGCGGTGCTGGCGAGCGGGACCACCCAGGAGTCCGATCCGGCGAGGTGTGCCGTGACGCACTCCCGCAGGTGCGTGAGGGGCTCGGGCTCCAGCCGGTCCACGCCCGGCAGGAGCAGGGGCGTGCCGGGCACGATCAACCCCGCGAGGTCAGCCGCCATCGCAGGCTCAGGAGCCCAGACCGGGGCGGAGCGTCGGCATCCCCAGGGACGTCGCGGCACCGCCGGCGCCAGCAGCACCCGCGGACGGGCCGCACGACTCCGCCAGGGCGGCATCGTGGGCGTCGCCCGCGCGCGTGGCGCGCGTGACGAACCCGGAGTCGCTCAGCAGGAAGTACGGCTTCGCATCGTCGATCGTGACGGTCACGACATCGCCGGGACGCGGCGCGTCCGTCCGCTCGCCGAGGCCCACGTGCACGAGGCGGTTGTCCTCCGCGCGTCCGGAGAAGCGTCCGTGCTGCGGGTCAGGAGCAGAACTCACGAGGACCCGCTGCCGGGTGCCGATGAGCGCGCGGTTCTCCTCGTGGGCGATTCGGTCCTGCAGTGCTGTGAGCCGCTCGAAGCGCTCCTGCACGACCTCCTTGGGCACCTGATCCGGCATCGTGGCGGCCGGTGTGCCGGGCCGGATCGAGTACTGGAAGGTGAAGGCCTGCGAGAAGCGGGAGGCCTCGACGACGTCGAGGGTGGCCTGGAAGTCGTCTTCGGTCTCACCGGGGAAGCCCACGATGATGTCCGTCGTGATGGCAGCGTGCGGGATCCGCTCCCGCACCTGGTCGAGGATCCTCAGGAAGCGGGAGGACCGGTAGGAGCGGCGCATCGCGCGCAGCACCGCATCCGAGCCGGACTGCAGCGGCATGTGCAGCTGGGGCATGACCGTGGGCGTCTCTGCCATCGCGTCGATGACGTCCGTGGAGAACGCGGCGGGATGCGGGCTGGTGAAGCGGACGCGCTCGATGCCGTCGACGCGGCCCACCGCCCGGAGCAGGGAGGCGAACGCACCGCGGTCCCGGAAGTCCGTGCCGTAGGAGTTCACGTTCTGCCCCAGCAGGGTCACCTCGAGCACACCCTGGGCGGCCAGTGCCTCGACCTCGGCGAGGATGTCGCCGGGGCGGCGGTCCTTCTCCTTGCCGCGCAGCGACGGGACGATGCAGAAGGTGCAGGTGTTGTTGCATCCGACGCTGATCGAGACCCAGGCGGAGTGCGTCGACTCGCGACGGGTGGGCAGCGTGGACGGGAAGACGTCGAGCGATTCGAGGATCTCGACCTGTGCCTCCGCGTTGTGGCGCGCGCGCTCCAGCAGGACGGGCAGCGCGCCCATGTTGTGCGTGCCGAACACGACGTCGACCCACGGTGCGCGCTCGACGATCGTGTCGCGGTCCTTCTGCGCCATGCAGCCGCCCACCGCGATCTGCATGCCGGGCCGCTCCTCCTTGATGCGGGCGAGGCGACCCAGGTTGCCGTAGAGGCGGTTGTCCGCGTTCTCACGGACCGCGCAGGTGTTGAAGACGACGATGTCCGCCTGCTCGCCCTGCGGTGCCCGGCGGTAGCCCGCGGTGTCCAGGAGGCCGGAGATGCGCTCGGAGTCGTGCACGTTCATCTGGCAGCCGTACGTCGTGACGGAGTACGTCTGCGGGCCGGCGACGTCCGCCGGTGAGGAGGCGAGGATGTTCTGTGTCATGGCATCGCCATCCTATCCGCGGGCCACTCCCCTGCGCGTGCGCATCGGGGTGGGCCGGTCAGCCGCCCACCGCGCGGTGGCTGGTGCCATCCGCCCATCCCGCGGCACCGAGGATGTCGCGGGCGACCGATCGGGCCTCGTCGTGATCGAGGGGGCCGTGGATGCCGCTGAGGGTCACGGAGAGCGCTGCGGGTCCGCGCACCAGCACGAACCGGACAACCGCACCGCCTGCGAACGAGGCCTCCGCGTCGATGATGACGGAGTAGGCGACCGTCCAGTCCGAATCATCGACCGGGATGATGCGCACGCCCGGGTGATCGTGCTCCTCCCGGATCGCGTCGAGGCCCCTGTCCGAGGGGCTGCCGTCGACCGCGACGGCCAGCACGACGATCGTCTCCGCGCGTCCGGGCAACTGGACCGGGCCACCGTCCTGCGCGGGTGCACTGAAGGCGACGACGGCGCCGCTCTCGTCGGAGTACGAGTGGACGGGCGTGACGAGGACCGCGTCCGGATCGATCCCGAAGTGGGCGGCCAGGCGCGGGGCCAGGACCGTGTCCAGGTCACTGGGCAGCAGGCCCGCTTCACACCCGCTCCGCTGCGGGTCGCGCATCCGATCTGCAGACATCGGCACACCTGTCGTCGTTCCTGATCCATCCGTGTGCGCTGCCGCCAGCCGTGTCATCGACGAGAATCTGTCGACGTCGACGAGCACCGCGCGACGGATGGTCCGCTCCGCGCCCAAGATATCAAGAGTCGACGCATTCCTGTGAGTGCAGCCTGACCAAGTGCGTCATCCTGCCCCGTCTCCGGGATGTTCCTCGAGCGCCTCCCGCGCCGCGCGGTGGGCGACTGAGCCGCCGAAGCCGCGCCGGCCCAGGACGCCCAGGATCCGGCGCAGACGGACCTCGGGTGCCAGTGACCGCGTGGACCGTGCCTTCTTCCGGGCCACTTCCAGGGCGATCGGTAAATCGTCTCCCGCCTGCTCGAGCGCCTCGGCAGCATCCTCGTCCGCCACTCCGCGCTGGCGCAGCGACCGACGGATCGCGGACTGCGACGCGCCCCGCCCCTCGCGCTGCGAGCGAACGAAGGACTGGGCGAATCTCCGATCATCCAGGAGCCGCGCGTCCTCGAGCTTCACCAGCAGTGCGTCGACGACCGGCTCGGGATGATCGCGATCGAGGAGCTTCGTCCGCAGCTCCTGTCTGCTGTGATCGCGCTGGGCGAGGATCGCGTAGGCGCGGTTCGCCGCGGCCGAGGCCTCGCTGCGCTGGGCCTCGTCCGGACCGTCCTGACCGCCTTGACCGTCAGCGCCGTCCCGTGAAGACGGTGCCGGCTGTCGCGGCTCGCTGTCCGTCGCCCGACGGCCCGGCAGCGCGACATCGTCCGGAGCTGCGCCCGCCGGACTGCCGTCGCGCGGGACGGCGTCGATGGCGCGCCGCAGGGAGTCGACGACGGCGGCGCGCTCGTCGCGCGTGGCCATGGGTCAGGCGTCCGCCGCAGCCGTCTCCTGCGGCAGCGGTGAGAGGTCTGCTGCGGAGTCCGCGTCGTCAGCATCCTCTGCCGCTTCGGGAGCGTCGAGGAGGCCCAGCTTCTGCTTGATCTGCATCTCGATCTCATCCGCGAGCGCCGGGTTGTCGCGCAGGAAGTTGCGGACGTTCTCCTTGCCCTGGCCCAGCTGGTCGCCGTTGTACGTGAACCAGGAGCCGGACTTGCGCACGATCCCGTTGTCCACGCCCATGTCGATGAGGCTGCCCTCGCGGGAGATGCCCTGCCCGTAGATGATGTCGAACTCCGCCTGTTTGAAGGGCGGGGCGACCTTGTTCTTGACGATCTTGACGCGGGTGCGGTTGCCCACCGCGTCGCCACCCTCCTTGAGGGTCTCGATCCGGCGGACATCGAGGCGGACGGAGGCGTAGAACTTCAGCGCCTTGCCGCCGGAGGTGGTCTCCGGGGATCCGAAGAACACACCCACCTTCTCGCGCAACTGGTTGATGAAGATCGCGGTCGTGTTCGAGGCCGACAGCGCACCCGCGAGCTTCCGCAGCGCCTGGGACATGAGGCGGGCCTGGAGGCCGACGTGCGAGTCGCCCATCTCCCCCTCGATCTCTGCCTTGGGCACGAGCGCGGCCACCGAGTCGATGACGACGATGTCGAGCGCGCCGGACCGGATGAGCATGTCCGCGATCTCCAGCGCCTGCTCGCCGGTGTCAGGCTGCGAGACGAGCAGCTGATCCGTGTCGACGCCCAGCGCCTTCGCGTAGACGGGGTCCAGCGCGTGCTCCGCATCGATGAAGCCGGCGATGCCGCCAGCGCGCTGCGCGTTCGCCACCGCGTGGAGCGCGACGGTCGTCTTGCCCGACGATTCCGGACCGTAGATCTCCACGACGCGACCGCGCGGCAGACCTCCGATGCCCAGCGCGATGTCGAGGGCGACGGACCCCGTGGGGATCGCCTCGATCGGTGCGCGGGTCTCGTCGCCCAGCCGCATGATGGCGCCCTTGCCGTACTGCCGGTCGATCTGCCCCAGCGCGGACTCCAGCGCCTTGGACTTGTCTGCGCCCGCCGCGCGCGGCGTGCGGCTCGACTTTGCTGCCATGTCTCCTCCTCCAGCGGACCCGTGTGGTCACCGGTGCCCAGACTAGGCACCGGCACGGACACAGAGACCCGCGCTCCCCATGATGTGCATGAGCGGCAGCGTCATCCCCAATCGGATCGACGCACCGCGGTCATGTCTCAGCGTAGCGCAATGGGAACACGTGTTCGAACAGTGCGCGCGGCATGTCGCCGCAGCATGCCGCAGCGCC
>DWZY01000013.1 GCA_019117325.1 Candidatus Brevibacterium intestinigallinarum | reverse complement strand
GGCACCCAGCGCTCCAGGAAGTGATTGAGCGGACGCATGAGTCCGCGCGAGCTCTGACTCCGGCTCGGTGCAGGCGACTGGGACATGGGAACCCCTCAGGATCGGCGACGGTGACGGCTCAGGGGCGCGGCCGCCGGCCGCGCCCCTGAGGGGGAGTCTAGCTGTGAGTTGCCTGAGTGAAGCCGACCGTCACATCTCGAAGCTGCCGAACAGGACGGCGGCGAGCGCCAGACCCACGACCAGGTTCACCACTGTCGCGGCGGAGAACACCACCACCGGCTTCCAGCCCGCTTCCTTCGCCGACTGCACCTTGAACTCCAGGCCGATCGACACGAACGCGAGTGTCAGCGCCCACACCTGGATGTCCTTCGCGGCGTCCAGACGCGGCTCCAGCAGCTCCGGCGACATCGTCTGCCCCAGAATCGTCGCGACGATCGAGGCGGCCAGGAAGCCCAGCACGAACTTGGGGAACCGCTGCCACACCAGCTTGTACGCGGCCGGGTCCGTGATCCTCTTGGGCGTGCCCGGATCCGCCGCGTCACCGGCGCGGAACGCGAAGAACATCGTCAGCAGCACCGCGACGACGCCCAGCAGCGCGTTCTGCGTGACCTTGACGATCGAGGCGATCTGCAGGGGCTCCTCACCGGCGACCGCACCCGCGGCCGTCACCGCCGCGGTCGTGTCGATGTTGCCGCCGATCCACGCGCCCGTCACCGCAGAGGACAGCCCCATGAGGTTCGCCAGCCACGGCAGCAGGAAGATCGAGGGGACAGCGAAGACGATGACGAGCGTCGCGGTGAACGCCAGCTGCTCCTTCTTCGCCTGCACCGCACCGGCGGCCGCGACGGCGGCGGAGACACCACACACCGCCAGCGCCGTCGCCAGCAGCGCGCGCAGCTTGTCGTCCACGCCCAGCCGGCCTGCGAACCACCACGTGAAGAGGAAGACCGCGGTGATGAGCAGGCACGCCTGCACGACGGCGGGGCCGAAGGCGCGGACGAAGATCGAGAAGTCGATCGTCGCCCCCAGCAGCACGAGGCCCACCTTGATGAAGAACTCCGTGCGGAACGCCGCGGCCATCCGGTCGCGCAGCCCGGTCGCTGTCAGCAGCGCGTTGCCAGCGAAGCCCAGGATGATGGCGTAGACGGGGTACTCGATCGCCTTCGCGATGCCGCCGAACCCGGTGCCCTCGCTCACGTCCGGCACCCAGTCGACCAGGAACTGCACGAGCCAGGCCAGGCCCACGACGACGACCAGCCCCGCGGCCGCCCAGCCGGCCGTCACGGCCCGTGACGCAGCGGATCTCGCAGACACCGCGGAGGTCGCGGCCGCCTGGCCGGTCCCGGTCACCCGGTCTGCGGCAGCGTCCGCGGACGGCGGGGTGGGGGCGTGCTGGGAGGTGGGTGCGGCCTCGGGCGCGGTGTCTGCCGCAGGCAGCTTCTCAGGCGGCGTCACGGGATCATCTCCGCCGTCACGACTCCGCCCATGCACAGGGCGAAGAGGACGATCCCGATGATCGTCGCCGTCCAGTCCTCGCCCAGGGAGAACTTGCGGTGGTCATCCGGAGCAGGCTGGGGCGGGGTGGGCGCGGCGGGCTGCGCGTGCTCGGGCTGCATGGAGAGCCTTCCTGGGGAGTCGGGGACAGGGGCCGTCATTGCTCCGGTCAGCGTACTGCGGACAGGTCGCAGCAGTCCGGAATGCGAGGGCGGGTGGGGGAGTGTTCACCGGTGCGTCACACGCGGTACTCCGTCCGTCCGCCGGGCTCGTAGGCTGTCCCGTATGCAGCAGTGGATGGCGGGGCACGAGGCCGACATGGAGCGGACTCTGCAGCGGGCTAACCAGCGGAAGATCCAGCGGTGGCTGTGGGAACTGGATCAGCGGAGCGAGGTGCGATTCGGCGTCAGCGTGCCCAAGGCGGTGCTGCTGGGGGTGGTGGCGTGGGTCTTCTTCCTGGGACTGGTGGGGGCCGTCATCGCACTGGTCGTGGATCCGCCGGATCTGATCCTGTTCCGCGATCCCTCGCGGCCGGTGGTGGGCGTGCTGCAGCTGCTGTTCCTCGTGCTGATGCTGGGGCTGGGACTGCTGCTGTTCGGGGCCGCTGCCGTGCTCGCGACCTTCGTGGTCCCGTTCCGCCCGCCGCGGACGATCGTGACGCGGGATTCCGTCGCGCTGCAGTGGGGCAGGCGCATCCAGGTCCAGTCGCGGTGGAGCGACGTCGTCCGGGTGCTGGGGCGGGAGCGGTACTCGCGGATCCCGTTCCACCGGCCATGGGAGGTGTCGCTGCTGACGCGAGCGTTCCTGGACGGATCGCTGCCGGGCCGGCCGAGGGTGAAGGAGGCCGGGCCGGGCGAGGCCATCCCGACGGGATCGATCACCTGGATGAGTGCGCAGAGCAGCCGGGACATCTTCGCGTTCCTGGTGGCGGTGCATCAGCGGACGGAGGTGCGACGATGAGCGCGGGCGCATGGAGGCAGCCCGGTGAACCGTCGTTCCTCACGCCGGACATGGAGAAGGAGTATCGGAAGGTCCGCCCGCAGGTGCTCGAGCGGTGGTGGGAGACGCTGGAGCGGGACGGCGTCGTCGTCTTCCGCATGAGTGTGGTCAAGACGGCTCTGTTCGCGGCCGGTTCCTGGGCGTTCGTCGTGGGCATCGTCATGATCTTCGCGGTCTCGCCGCTGGCGACCTGGAACCCGTTCGACACGACCGGGGAGGGCGGTGTGCTCCAGTTCCTCTTCGGGCTGCTGCTGGTGGCCGGTCTGCTGCTCTTCAGCGTGGGCGTCGTCATGTGGACGTTCGTGTACCCGGTGGTGCGGCCCCGGCTGGCGGTGTCCTGGTGGGGCGTCCAGTCCGTCGCGTGGAAGCCGGGCGGACTGTTCACGCTGTTCTCCGCGCCCTGGCCGTCGATCATTCTGGTGGACGGCTTCCACACCGCCACCAAGTGGCCGTTCCCGGACACGCTGCACGTGAGGATCAACGCCCGCGGCCACGGCGTCGAGCGGGCGCGGCCGGTACGGGTGCGTCAGCAGGACACGTGGGTGGAGTATCAGCTGAATGGGCAGCTGCGCGGGCGGAAGCGAGAGATCCTCGCGTTCCTCCAGCAGGTGCATGTGGCGGTGCGGCCTGAAGAGTGAGGGTTGTGAGCGGTCGCGTGTGGCGTGCGAGGGTCGCGGCGGTGAGCGGTGGCGGCCAGTAGGCTGGCGGCGTGACTGACATCGCTCCGTGCCCCTGCGGCGGATACCCCGCCGGGGCCTCATACGCCGACTGCTGCGAGCCCGCCCTCACCCTGCAGACGTGGCCGCCCACGGCGCAGCAGCTCATGCGGTCGCGCTACACCGCGCACGTGCGCGGGGACGCCGATCACCTGTTCCGCACGTGGCATCCGTCGACCCGGCCTGCCGACACGGCTCCCGAGCCCGGCACGCAGTGGACGGGGTTGAGCGTCGAGGCGGTCTCCCGCGGCAGCGTCCAGGACAACGACGGCGTCGTCGAGTACACCGCGCACTACCGGGACGCTGACGGGACGGAGGACGAGCTGCACGAGGTCGCCCGCTTCACCCGCCGCGCTCGCCGCTGGATGTACGTGGGGCCGGCCGAGATCCTCTGAGGCGGCATGCTCCCCGTGCGGGAGTGGCCGGCACCCTCCCGCAGGCGGGCGCCTGACGCATAGGCTGGTCGCATGAGTGAGAGCGCACCAGACCAGCAGGCGACCACGGGTGAGCATGGGGCCGGTGAGCACGTGTCCGAGCAGCGCGGCGTGCACGTCACCCGCACCGGCTTCGAGACCTACCGGGTGACGACGCGGGCCGGAGCCCAGCTGGAGTTCGGTCGCGGCGAGGGTCTCGTCGATCCCGTCGACATGCTGCTGGCCGGGCTGGCCGGGTGCATGGCCGTCTCCATCGACAAGCCGCTCACGCGCGCGGGTGAGCCCGAGTC
>DWZY01000170.1 GCA_019117325.1 Candidatus Brevibacterium intestinigallinarum | reverse complement strand
GATCGTGCACCGCCAGACCCCGCAGCACTCGAGCCACGACCGATGGGGTCACCGCGTCGACGACGTCGAGTTCCACCCCGGCTACCACCGCATCATCGACGACGCGCTGTCCGTCGGCGCGCACGCCCAGGGCTGGAACCACCCGGGCCCCGGTGCCAATGTCGACCGAGCCGTCCGCTTCATGCTCTTCAGCCAGATCGAACCCGGCCACGCGTGCCCCGTCTCCATGACGCACTCCGCGGTCGCCGCCCTCCAGGGCACTCCGCACGCGAACTTCTGGTTGCCGCGGCTGCTGTCGCACTCCTACGACCCCCGCCTCATCGACGCGCACGACAAGGAGGCGGTCACCTTCGGGATGGCGATGACGGAGAAGCAGGGCGGGTCGGATGTCCGCGCCAACACGACGCGGGCAGTCCCGGTGACCGGGACCTCGGCGTCGGAGGAACCGATGGGTTTCGGAGGCGTGACGGACGGCCACCACCTGCTGACCGGCCACAAGTGGTTCTGCTCCGCCCCGCAGTCGGATGCGTTCCTCATGCTGGCGCAGCTGGACGAGGGGGTCAGCTGCTTCCTGGTGCCGCGGATCCTGCCGGGTGGCGCGCGCAACGGCGTCCGCATCCAGCGACTCAAGGACAAGCTGGGCAATAAGTCGAACGCGTCCAGCGAGATCGAGCTGCACGAGGCGCACGGCTGGCTGGTCGGCGAGCCCGGCCGCGGCGTCCGCACCATCATCGAGATGGTGAACAGGACTCGGCTGGACTGCATCCTGGGCTCGGCGGCCGGGATGCGGCAGGCCGTCGCCGAGGCCGTCTGGCACGCCCAGCACCGGTCCGCGTTCGGCGCCCGTCTGGTCGATCAGCCGCTCATGCGGTCCGTGCTGGCGGACCTGCAGCTGGAGGCCGAGGCCGCCACCTGGACCGCCCTGCACCTCGCCCGGGCGCATGACGACTCGAGTGCGGAGGACGCGGACTTCCGGCGCATCGCCACCGCGGTCGCGAAGTACTGGATCTGCAAGCGGGGACCGGAGCACGCGTACGAGGCGCTCGAGTGCCTGGGCGGCAACGGGTACACGGAGGACTTCCCGCTGGCGATGCGCTACCGCGAGCAGCCGGTCATGGCCGTGTGGGAGGGGTCCGGCAACGTCATCGTGCTGGACGTCATCCGGGCGATGGCGAAGGACCCGGCCAGCGCGAAGGCGTTCCTCGCGTACCTGGAGTCCGGACTGGGGCGTGGGGGCGCCTACGACCGCGCGTTCGAGCGACTGGCGGGCGATCTTACGGAGGCCTCGCAGGTGGTGGCCGGCGGAGACGACTCCGCGATGGCGAAGCTGCAGGGCGGCGGGCGCGTGCTGGTCGAGCGGATGGCGCTGCTCCTGCAGGCCGCGGTGCTGCTGGACCATGCTCCGGCGGAGGTCGCGGAATCGTTCGTGCTGGCCCGCCTGGGCGAGGACCGGGGGCGCGAGTACGGCGCGCTGCCGGACGGCGTGGCAGTGGACCTTCTGGTGGAGCGGGCGGGCTGACGCGAGGGAATTCTGGTCCCCTGGCAAACCACTGGCAAGACTGCACGGAGGCATGCGTGATCCCCTTTCATCCCGCATGCTGGTGAACGAGTCCGCCCGCAGAACGAAGTCGACACTACGGAGGAGGGCTGTCATGAACGACACGCTCGTCTGGATCATTGTCGCGGCCGTCGTGGTCATCGCCCTCGTGGTGATCATCACGCTGGTCGTCTCGAACAGCAGGAAGAAGGCGAACCGGGAGCGCGCGCAGCAGATGCGCGCCGCGGCGCAGCGGCGCGAGGAAGAACTTCGGCACGAAGAGGCGAAGGCCGCGGAGACCGAGGCAGCCGCCCGGAAGGCACGGGCGGAGGCAGACGAGAAGGCCGCCCGTGCCGAGCGCCTCGAGATGGACTCTCGGGGCAACGCAGCGACGGCGGGGCATCTGCGTCAGGAGCAGGTCGAGCAACAGCGCCAGGCCGACAAGCTCGACCCGGACGTCAGGACGAACCGCCACGGCGAGCGCCTGGATACCGACCGCGTGCAGGACGACCGGGATGGCGCTTCCCGCCGGGGTGAGCACCCTGTGGGTCACGGGGATGGGCGTCACGACCCCGCCGCTCCGGTCACGCCGACGCCCCGGAAGCAGCCCCAGGCACCGGTGGAAGATCAGGGCGCAGTCCCGCCGCAGGAGGACCAGCGGGCGGTCGCTCACGACCAGCCGGTCCAGGACCGGCCCCCACAGCGCCTGCCGGTAGAGGACGACCGGACTGCCGCGCCCGGAGGCGCACCGGACCATCGGGGCGTGCCGGTCGATCCCCTGGATCCGCAGGACCCGCGCGGTCATCGGGATCCCCGTGACCTCCAAGACCCGCCAGCCGCTCACCACTGACGAACGACTGCTCCGGCGCCGCCGCTCCTCCGGGAACGGCGGCGCCGTCGTGTCGCCCCATTCATATTCGTGAGACAGGTCACGACACGAAGACGTCGTCGTGATAGGACGGAAGGGCCGGGTGCGGCCTCAGCGGTGAGGCTGTGATCGGCCCTGGTCCGGTGCGATCCGCGGGACCCGGGCCCCGCCCCTCCGACTCACAGAAGAGCTGACCGTGGACCCCCTCAACCTGTCTCGCTTCCGTCTTGGCACCCTCGCCTTCGCCCTCTTCGTCGTCGGCACGAATGCATTCGTGCTGGCGGGCGTGCTGCCGGCGATCGGCGACTCCCTGGACGTGACACCCGCCGTCGTGGGATACGCGATCAGCGCGTACGCGATCCTCGTCGCGGTGCTGGCGCCAGTGCTCTCCACCGTGCTCGCTCACGTCGCGCCGGAGCGTGTCATGGCAGCTGGGATGCTGACCTTCGCCATCGGCACGGGGGTCTCCGCGGTCGCGACGACCTACACGGTGTTCTTCCTGGCGCGCGCAGTCGCCGGGATCGGCGCCGCTGCCCTCGTTCCGCTCGCCACCGCCCTGGCACCGAGACTGGCAATGCCCGGCAGGCAGGGCCGGGCGATGGCGATCGTCGCGCTGGGCTTCACGCTGGCCGTCGCACTGGGTTCCCCGCTTGGCACCGGCCTCGCAGAGATCGCGTCGTGGCGCGTGGCGATCGGCGGGCTGGCAGTGCTGGGTGCCGTCCTGGGTCTGGGCATGGCCCGACTGCTGGTCGGGATGCCCACGAACGCACGGGTGCCGCTGTCTGCGCGGATCGGGGTGCTCGCGGATCCGCGCGTCGTCATGGGGATCATCGCGATCATGATGATGATCCTGTCGTTCAACCTCATCTACGTCTTCAGCAGCGAAGTCACTGCCGGGGTCACCGGCGACGACGGTGGCATTCTTGCGCTCCTGCTGCTGGTGTTCGGCCTATCGGGCGCGGTGGGGAATCAGCTGGGTGGATGGATCGTCGACACGTGGGGCAACATGCAGACGATGCGGTTCGCACTCGTCATAGAGATCTCCGCGTTCCTCCTGATGCTCGTCTCCCTCGACTCGCTCGTCGCCACCGCGTTCGTCTTCGCCGTCTGGGGCGCATCGGGCTTCGCCTCCGTCGTCGCGCTCCAGGACCGCCTGGCGTCGCTGCACCCGGACCGCACGGCCATCATCCTGTCCTGGTACTCGACCGGCATGTACGTGGGCATCTCGATCGCCCCAGTCATCGGCGCGATGGTGCTGGCAGGGCCCGGCCACCTGGGCCTTCCGATCGCAGCCGCACTCGCGGCGGCGGTGGCGCTGGCCATGACGGTTCCCGTGCGCGCACGCACTTGACGGCTACTTAACGAACGTTCATCATAGATCGTGGCCGCCCGAGAGTGGCCCGCGACACACAACGCGGGACAGCCCGCACTCGAGTCCCGCATCGACGCAGACCCGAGCGCACACCCACCCCAGCGCGGACCAACCCCAGAGTCGACATGGCAGAGAAGTCGGCCCAGCAGACAAGGACATCACTGGCGATGAAGCACACCACCCTCACACGGCGCACCCCGCGCCTCACCGGGGCGCTCGCGGCTGCGGCAGCAGGCGCGCTCGTCCTGTCGGCCTGCGCGGGCGGCGCCGGCGGCGGTTCCGGCAGCGGCAGCGAGGGCGGGTCCGGCGAGGGCTATGCCTTCGGGGCCTCGGACGAGGAGATCAAGGCGGCGTTCGCGGACGTCGACCCGATCACGATCACCTACCAGCCCTCGGCACAGTCGTCGGAGGGCATCGATGCCTACCGCTCGGCGGCCTTCATCGAGAACCTCGAGACCCTCTCGGACGGCAAGATCACCGTCGACACGACGTACGGCCAGGGCATCGCCGGCTACACGGAGCTGCCGGATGCACTGGTCGACGGCCGCGTCGACATCGCCTACATGCTCCCCATCTACCAGCCGGACCAGTTCCCCGTGTTCCACGCGTGGGTGACGGGCACAACGCTGACGGGCGCCTCCCCGCTGGTCGATGAGCTCGCCGCCAACGCCGCGATCGGTGAGCTGACCTGGAACGACGAGCAGCTCATCAGCGAGTTCCGCGACCAGGGCATCGAGCCGCTCAACCTCTTCAACTCCGCCGGTGCGGTCGCCGCCATGTGCAGCGATACGCACGAGACGGCGGACGACTGGAGGGGCACGCAGGCACGTGCGTCCTCCCAGGCGCAGACCTCCCAGCTCAATGCACTCGACGCCTCCCCGGTGTCCCTCCAGTACACAGAGACGTTCGAGGCGCTGCAGCGCGGCACGGTCGACTGCTCCCTCTCGACGACGCTCGCAGCAGATGCCGCCGGCTTCATGGAGGTCGCAGCGCACATCGGCTACACGACGGATGTCACCTTCGCCCGCGGTCCGGGCGGCGTCTACGCCGGCAGCGCCTGGAACTCGTGGCCGCTGGCCGTCCAGCAGCTGGTCTTCGACTCGATGGAGGAGGAGTTCATCCAGTCGCGTCGCGGTGATGTCGAGGGCAACTACGTCGCCGCTCAGACGGTCCGCGAGCAGAACGGCACGTTCACGGAGATGGACTCGGACCTGCAGGACAAGCTGAAGGAGGCCTCGCAGGGCCTCGTCGAGGCCGAGGTCGAGGAGGGCCGCCTGCCCGAGGGCAGCGCGGACGCCATCCCGGAGGCCGTCGACAAGTGGCGCGACATCGCCGCGGACCTGGGCTACGAGGACAAGGGCACCTTCTCCGACTACGACGAGTGGTACCCCGTGGACGACGTCGAGTACCTCGACGCGTTCGGTGAGGCATACTTCGAGGAGATCATGCTCCCCCACCGTCCCAGCTGACCGCACGCGCCGACGCGTCGCGGCCATAGGCCGGGACACGAAGGAAGGTCACCATGGACATCGCCGTCGATTCTCTCGAGATCTGGGAACTGGCAGAACTCATCCGCACCCGCCGCGTCACCGCGACGGAGGTGACTGAGGCCCAACTCGAGAGGATCGACGCGCTGGATTCACGCCTCCTCTCATATGCAGTCGTGACCCGGGAGCGGGCCCTGGCTGATGCGGCCGCCGCAGACGCGGAGATCGCGCGCGGCCACTACCGGGGCCCGCTCCACGGCGTCCCGATCGCCCTCAAGGACCTCGTCCACACGGAAGACATCACGACCGCGGCAGGCACCACCGTCCATGGCGATCATGTGCCCCAGCAGGACGGCACCGTCGCAGCCCGCCTGCGCGCGGCCGGCAGCGTCCTGCTGGGCAAGGTTCGAATGACGGAGGGCGCGTTCTCCGCCCACCACCCGGACCTGCCCACGCCGGTGAATCCGTGGGATGCGGACACCTGGTCGGGTGTCTCATCCAGCGGCTCCGGCGTGTCCGTCGCGGCGGGCCTGGCGTTCGGCGCGCTGGGCTCGGACACGGGCGGGTCGATCCGGTTGCCGTCCGGCGCCAACGGCGTCACCGGGCTCAAGCCCACGTGGGGACGCGTGAGCCGGGCGGGCATCTTCGACCTGGCGCCCAGCCTCGACCACCTGGGTCCCATGACCCGCAGCGCTCGCGACGCCGCGATCATGCTGGGCGCCATCGCCGGCTGGGATCCCGCCGACCCCACGTCCTCCTCTCGCCCAGTCCCGGACTACACCGCGCAGCTGGAGCTGGACCGCGCACCGGTCGTGGGCGTCGACCCAGCACTGAGCGCCCGCTTCGACGCCGAGACCCAGTCGATGCTCGCCTCCGTCCAGAGCGAGCTGACGGACCTGGGCTGGCGCGTCGTCGCGGTCCAGGCGCCGGACTTCATGACCGTTGCCGCAGATTGGTCCGCCCTCTGCGGCGTCGAGACCGCACTCGTCCACGCGGACACCTACCCGTCGCGCAAGGACGAGTACGGCCCCGCGCTGGCCGGGCTCATCGAGCTGGGCCGGTCCCTCGACGTCCTGGATCTCGAGCGGATGCAGCAGCGCCGCCGCCACTTCACCGGCGCGATGAACCGCCTCATGGACGACATCGACATCTTCCTGCTGCCATCCGTGGGCAAGGCCTCACCCACGATCGAGGAGATGAACGGCCTGGACGCGGGCACCGAGCTGTTCGAACAGGTCACCGGTCCCACCGCACCGATCGACATGGCGGGACTCCCGTCCCTCACCCTGCCGTCCGGGCACACGGTCCGCGGGACGCCGCTGGGCGTCCAGTTCGTGGGCCCCGCATTCGCCGAGGCCGCCCTCCTGGCCGCCGGCGTCGCCTACCAGCGGGCCACCGACCACCACCTCCGCCGCCCCACCCTCTGAGGGCTTAGTCCTACTCAATCCGCGAGGGACGGGTAGATGGTTCGAGGGACACGTGCGCGCACATGTCCCCCGAGCTATTGACCCGTCCGTCGCGAAATCACTCGAGGATGGGGTTGGGCAAAGTTGCCTACCTGTGCTCGCTGATGAGCGATCGTCCCTCGCGAGATCGACTGAGGATCGGGCTGGGCGGACGGCTCCGGCTACAGGGTGGCGGTTCCGCTCAGCACGACCTCGGCGCGGCCGCCCACCCACAGGGTCTCGTCACTGCTGCTGATGAACACGCGGCCGCGCCGTCCCAGCGCGGTCCCCTGCGCAGCCCGGTACGTCGCCTGCGCGCGCCCGGTCGCAGTGAGCCACTGCGCGGCGGCGGCATTGAGGCTGCCCGTCACGGGGTCCTCGCGCATGGATCCGCTCTCCTGCCCGAAGAAGGC
>DWZY01000169.1 GCA_019117325.1 Candidatus Brevibacterium intestinigallinarum | reverse complement strand
GACGGTCTGCGTCTCCCGCCGCTGCCACACATGCGCACGCTGCAGATCGAGGCTGCGCACGGAGTCCTTCGCGAACTGGAGGACGACGCCCAGGACGTACTCGGCGATCGCCTGGTCGAAGATGCCGTGCGCGTTCGTCACCGTCACGTCCTGTGCCGCCAGGAGGCCCGGGAACCGCAGGGTGTCGATTCCTGCGCTGGCCGCGTGCACCCAGCGGAGGCGGTCCGCCGCCGGCAGGGCATCCTCGAGCGCGGTGGAGAAGAAGTCCCACAGCAGCAGCGCGTCGGTCCCGGGCAGCGCGTCCGCGAGCGTGTCCGCCTCGGCCCACCGGACCTCGGCGTCAAGGCTGTCGAAGTGAGCGGGACGGCCCCGGCGGGGCGAGGTGAGGATCGTCAGCACGGTCATGTCCTCATCCTCTCAAATCGCTCCTCGCCCTCCGGGCACCGGTGTCACGCGTCGGCCGGGGCCTCCTCGACGGCCGCCTGCTCGACGGGCACGTTCGAGGTGGCGAGCGGCTTGGGCTCGATGAAGCACGCGATGAGGCAGCCCACCACCGCCAGCGGTGCGATCCACAGGAACAGCGGGACGAGGGCGTCGTTGTACGCGCCCACGACCACGGCGTGGATGGGTCCCGGCAGGTGGGCGACGATGTCCGGCGTGATGCTGGAGGTGTGCGCCGCCTGGTCCGCCGCCCCGGGGATGTGCGAGAGGCCCTCCTGGAGGTTGGTCATGAGACGCGAGGTGAAGAGCGTGCCCACGAGGGACATGCCCAGCGTCCCGCCCACCTGGCGGAAGTAGTTGTTGGACGCGGTCGCCGTTCCCACCATCGTGACGGCGAAGGAGTTCTGCACGATCAGCACGAGCTGCTGGAGTGCCAGCCCCAGTCCGGTGCCGAACACGGCGAGGTAGGCCATGAGCTGCCAGACGGAGGTGTCCGGCGTGAGCGTCGAGAGCAGGACGAGGCCCAGTGCCGCCAGCGCCAGGCCCGCGATCGGGTAGCCCTTGTAGCGGCCCGTGCGGGCGATGAGGAAGCCCGCGGACGTGCCGACGATGAGCATCGTCGCCATGAGGGGGATCATCGTGAGGCCCGCGACGGTCGGCGAGAGCTCGTGCGTCATCTGCAGGTACGTGGGCATGTACGAGATGACCCCGAACATGCCGATCGACAGCGTGATGCCCGCGAGCGAGGCGAGGGTGAAGTTGCGATCGCGGAACAGCCACATGGGGATGATCGGGGACTCGACGCGCAGCTCGACGAGGACGAAGGCGCAGGCCGCCAGCACGCCCGCGATCATGAGGCCGATGATCTGCGGGGACGACCAGTCGTACTGGGTCCCGCCCCACGCGGAGACGAGGACGACCGAGGTCGTGAAGACCGCGATGAGCGCCAGTCCGAAGCCGTCGACGGACCGCTCACCCGTGCGGGTCGCGGGATCCTCGCGGAAGAAGAGCGCCGTCGCGAGGATCGCGAGGAGGCCCAGGGGCAGGGAGAGGACGAAGGCCCACCGCCAGCCCGGCCCCTCCGTCAGCCAGCCGCCGATCAGCGGCCCCGCGACGGAGGACACGGCGAACACGGAGCCCATGACGCCCATATACTTGCCGCGCTCGCGCGCCGGCACGACGCTCGCGATGATCGCCTGGGACAGGATCATCATCCCGCCGCCGCCCACGCCCTGGACGACGCGGCCGGCGATGAGCCAGTCCATCGTCTGCGCGAAGAAGCCGATGAGGGATCCGCCGATGAAGACGGAGATGGCGATGATGAAGAGGACCTTCCGGCCCAGCTGGTCACCCAGGCGTCCGTAGGCCGGCATGAGGATCGTCGACGACAGCATGAAGCCGGTCTGGATCCAGAGCATCCGATCGACGCCGTTCAGCTCGCCGACGATCGTCGGCAGCGCCGTGGCGAGCACCGTCTGGTTGAGGGAGAACATGAACATCGCGAGCATGAGCCCGATGAAGAGGAGGACGATGCTGCCGGTCGTGGGGCGGGCTGCGACGGCGCGCCGTGCGACGGCATCGGGGCCGGAGGCGGAGTCGGAGGAGTCGAGTGCTGTGGTGCTTCTCATGGACGTGTCCCTTCGAGGACGGAGGTGAAGAGTGCGAGTGAGCGGTCGAAGCGGTCGTGCATCTCCTGCGCGTCGGGCTCCGGGGCCGAGGCCGCGGACGGCGGGCCGAAGGCGTGGCGCAGGGGCGCGAACGCGATGACGACGAGCATGCGGACGACGTCGCGCGGCGCAGTGTCCGGCGGGATGTCCAGCTGCGCCAGGTGCGGGGCGAGGACGGGCACCAGCTCGTCGATGAGCACGCCGGCCAGCACCGTGTTCGCGTCGACCTTGCGCTGGACCAGGCCGGGGTGGCGCAGGAGGAGAGTCCTGCGCAGCTTCTCCGTCTCGTCATCGCCCAGCGAGCGCGACATGAGCTCGCGGACGACGCGCGCGATCTCCGTCAGCACGCCGGCGGAGAAGTCGGACTGCGCGACGATGTCGCGGACGACCTGCTGGTCGGGACCGCTGACAGCGGTGCCGATGACCGCGTCCTCCTTCGAGGCGAAGTAGTTGAAGAAGGTCCGTGGCGAGACGCCGGCCGCCTCCGCGATCTGCGCGACGGTCGCGGCGTCGAGGCCGTGCTCGCAGGCCAGCCGCACCGCGGCCTCGTGGATCGCCGCACGGGTCAGGCGCGCCTTGCGGTCGCGCAGGGACTCGCCGGTGGCAGGGGTCAGTTCGTCAGTCACACACACATTATGCAGTGCGTGCAATATTGCATCAAGCGCAGAGATGCACTGAGTGCAGGACCTTCGTCACATGAGCTGCCGGATCCGCGCCCGCTGCTGCTCGAGGATCTGCAGCTGGTTGAGCAGGGCCGAGCTCGTCTCCAGGTCCGTCGGATCCGTCCGCTGGAGGCGCGAGTGCAGCTCTGCGGCGATGCGGGCCATGTCGGAGTCGAAGAGACGGGCGATGATGCCCCGCGAATAGCGCTCGACCTCGGTGGCATCGTGGGCGGGCATGGGCTCGACCGTCAGCGCGCCCACGAGTGAGGCGACCCGGTCGTCACCGCGGCGCGTCGCGGCCTCGAGCACCTTCTCCGGCCAGACCGCGGGATCGGCCAGGCCCGCACGGATGCCGCCGGCATCCCGCATGCACACGTGCACGCGGCGCAGATCCGGGTGCGTGAACACCTCGCCGTTGAGCCCGTCGAAGAGCGTCGCGTTCACGAACTGCGGCTGCTGGAGCGCGACCTGCAGTGCTGCCCGCTCGATGCGGACGGCGACGGGATCGAAGTCCGGGACGACGGGAGGGCCTCCCCCGAACTCCTCCGCGTACGCCTCGATGCGCCCGGCCGTCGCGGACTCGTACGCCTCCGGCCGCCGGCTGCCCCGCTGCGACTCACCGCCCCGCTGCGCGTCGCGACCCCGGGTCCTGTCGCTCCCCCGCTGCCGCTCGGGCCTGCTGCGGTCCCCGACCCGCGGCCGGCCCACCGCGGGCTGGGACCGGCGGACGGCCTCGGCGACCTCATCGATCCCCACGCCCAGCTGACCGGCGACGAAGCGCTCGTAGCCCGGCCGGATCGCCGCGTCGCGGATGGAGGCGACGACGGGGGCGGCGGCGCGCATCGCGCCCACGCGGCCCTCGACCGTCGAGAGGTCGAAGCGCGCGATCGCCTGCGTGATCGCGAACTCGAAGAGGGGCCTGCGCGCCTCGATGAGGTCGCGGACGGCAGCCTCGCCCTCCTCCTGGCGCAGGTCCGCGGGATCGCGCCCGGACGGCTCCACCGCGACGAAGGTCTGCGCGACGAAGCGCTGCTCCAGCTCGAACGCCTTGAGGGCGGCCTTCTGCCCGGCCTCGTCGCCGTCGAAGGTGAAGACGACCTCGCCGGAGCCGGACGACTCATCCCCCAGCAGTCGGCTGACGATCTTCGCGTGATCCTCGCCGAACGCGGTGCCGCACGTCGCGACCGCCTGGCCCACCCCGGACAGGTGGGCGGCCATGACGTCCGTGTACCCCTCGACGATGACGACCCGCTTCGATCGCGAGATCTCCCGCTTCGCGAGGTCGAGACCGTAGAGCACCTGCGACTTCCGGTAGAGCGGCGTCTCCGGGGTGTTGAGGTACTTGGGGCCCTGATCGTCCTCGTAGAGCTTCCGGGCGCCGAAGCCGATCGTTCGGCCCGTGACGTCGCGGATCGGCCACATGATGCGGCCCCGGAACCGGTCGTAGACGCCGCGCCGGCCCTCCGAGACGAGGCCCGAGGCCGTGATCTCCTCCGTCGTGAAGCCGCGGCCGCGCAGGGTCCGCAGCAGGTTGTCCCAGCCGCGGGGCGCATACCCCACGCTGAAGCGGTCGACGGCCTCCCGGTCGAAGCCGCGGTCGGTCAGGTACTCCCGGGCCGTCTGCGCCTCCGTCTCCTGCAGCTGGTCGCGGAAGTACTGCTCCGCGACCTGGTGCATCTCGATGAGCCGCTGACGCCTGCCCACCTCCTCGCGGTCCGGCCCCTTCGCGCCCTCCTCGTAGTGCAGCTGGACGCCGGTGCGCTCGGCCATCCGCTCGACGGCCTCGACGAACGTGACGCCGTCCATCTTCTGGAGGAACGTGAAGACGTCCCCGGACTCCCCACAGCCGAAGCAGTGGTACATGCCCACCTGCGGGCGGACGTGGAAGGAGGGGGTCCGCTCGTCGTGGAACGGGCAGAGTCCCTTGAGCGAGCCCACACCGGCCCCGCGCAGCGTGACGAACTCGCCCACGACGTCGTCCAGGCGCGCGCGGGAGCGCACCTCGTCGATGTCCTCCCGCTTGATGAGTCCCGCCATCAGAGCAGGTCCGCGGCACCGGCGCGCAGCCGGTGGTAGTGGGTCCACGCGGAGTGGTCCGTCAGCGAGGCGACCTGGTCGATGACGACCCGCAGCCGCTGGGCGTCCGAGGCGGCCTCGGCGTGGTCCGCGCGGAAGAGCGGGTCCATGGCCTCGGGGTGCTCGCTGAAGTGCTCGGCGACGGTCCGCAGCACGTCCGCCTGGATGTCCTGGAGCCGCAGGCGGTCGTCCGCGACCATGACGGTGACGGTGGCGAGCCCCTTGAGGACGGCGATCTCATGGGCCGAGGTGTCCGGCACGACGAGGCTGCCGGCGTAGCGGCCCAGCGGCCCCCATCCGTGCTCCTCGCGCGTCGCCGCCTCTGCCGCGGCCGCGAACCGGCCGATGAGCTGGCTCGTCATGTGCTTGAGCGAGGCCTGGTCGGCGCGGGAGCCCGTGTACGTGCCGTGCGGCCAGTACGACGCCGCCCGCAGTCGGTCCAGTGCCGCGATCATGTCCTCGTCGCGGGCGTCCGGCAGGTACCACTGCCGGGTGATGTCGAGCAGCCGCTCGAGCTGAGCGTCCTCGCGGAACTCCTCGAGCCGCAGGTGGCCGGCGACGATCGCGTCCTCGACGTCGTGGACGGAGTACGAGATGTCGTCGGCCAGATCCATGATCTGGGCCTCGAGGCAGCGGCGGGTGTCCGTGCGGCCGTCGCGGCAGAAGTCGAAGACCGCGCGGTCGTCCTCGTAGACCCCGAACTTGCGCACGCGAGCGCCCTCCCGCCCTGCGGGCGCGCTGCTGCGCGGCCACGGGTACTTCGTGCACGCGTCCAGCGTCGCCCGCGTGAGGTTGAGACCGGCCGGCCCCCCGTCATCGGTCACGACCTTGGGCTCGAGGCGCGTGAGCAGCCGCAGCGTCTGGGCGTTCCCCTCGAACCCGCCGATGTCCGCGGCCAGGCCGTCGAGGACGACCTCGCCGTTGTGTCCGAACGGCGGGTGCCCGAGGTCGTGGCTCAGGCACGCCGTGTCGACGATCTCCGGATCGCACCCCAGGTAGCGGGCCAGCTCGCGGCCCACCTGGGCCACCTCGAGGGAGTGGGTCAGGCGCGTGCGGACGAAGTCGTCGCTGCCGGGCGAGACGACCTGTGTCTTCGCGCCCAGGCGGCGCAGTCCCGAGGAGTGGAGCACGCGGGCGCGATCGCGCTGGAACTCCGTGCGCCGCGGGTTCTTGGGGGGCTCATCGACCCAGCGCTCGCGGTCGGCGTCGCCGTAGTCGAACACGGGCGCCGGGATGAGACGGGAGGACATGTCAGCCTCCCGAGATGTCGAGCTCGGCCTCGGCCAGGTCCGCGTACCACGCCGCGTCCATCTGCCGGGAGTCCAGCCAGCCCTCGGGCAGGTGCGGGCGCTTCGCGCGGGTCGTGCGTCCGCGGGAGCCCTCCGCCGCCTCGCCCGGGTAGGGCTGCGAGCGGTCCAGCTCGCCCAGGAGCGCGTCGAGCTCGTCGAGCGAGGAGACCTTTGCGAGCCGGCTGCGCAGGTCGCCGCCCACCGGATAGCCCTTGAAGTACCAGGCCATGTGCTTCCGCAGATCGCGGATGCCCATGAACTCGTCCTCGTAGTGGTCGATCATGTACTCGCCGTGCAGGCGGACCGCATCCGCCACCCCGCCCAGATCCGGCTGGTTGCGCAGCGGGTTGCCGGTCAGCGCGTTCTCCAGATCGCCGAACAGCCACGGGCGACCCTGGCAGCCGCGGCCGATGACGACGCCGTCGCAGCCGGTCTGCTCCATCATCGCGAGGGCGTCCTCCGCGGCGAAGATGTCGCCGTTGCCCAGGACGGGGATCTCGTCTCCCGCCAGCCGGGACACCTCCTCCTTGAGCGTCGCGATCGCGGACCAGTCCGCCGTGCCGGAGTACAGCTGGGCGCACGTGCGCCCGTGCAGCGTCATCGCGGCGACACCCGCATCGACGCCGATCCGGGCGGCGTCGAGGTACGTGAGGTGATCGTCGTCGATGCCCTTGCGCATCTTGATCGTCAGGGGGATGCCGCCGCGGGAGGCCTCGCGGACCGCGGTGTGGACGATCGACGAGAAGAGGTCGGTCTTCCAGGGCAGGGCGGACCCGCCGCCCTTCCGCGTCACCTTCGGCACGGGGCATCCGAAGTTCAGGTCGATGTGGTCGGCGCGGTCCTCCTCGACGAGGATGCGGATCGCCTGACCGGTGGTGACGGGATCGACGCCGTAGAGCTGCACGGAGCGCGGCGTCTCGAACGGCTCGTGGTGGATGATCCGCATCGTCTTCTCGTTGCGCTCCACGAGCGCGCGGGTCGTCACCATCTCCGTCACGTACAGCCCGCCCCCGTACTCGCGGCACAGGCGGCGGAAGGCGGTGTTCGTGATGCCCGCCATGGGGGCGAGCACGACCGGGGAGGTCAGCTCGATGTCACCGATCCGCAGGGCGGGGCGGGCAGCGGGGGCGTCGGGAGGAGAGTCGATCACAGCAGTCACCCCACCATTGTCTCCCTCCGGTCAAACCGCGCCACAATCCGGGCGCAGTCCCCCTCGCCGCGGGGCGCGCCTCTAGAGTGTGAGCGTGTCCGTCTTCCTCGCTGCGCTCCCCCTGCTGGCCGTCATCGCGCTCCTCGTCCTGGGGCGCGGCGCCGTCCCCTCCTCGCTCGTGGGGCTCACCCTCGCCCTCGTGACGGGCGTCCTCGCCTTCCCGGTCGCCCGCGGAGTCTTCGCTTCGGAGGGACTCGCATTCCTGCCGATCGTCATCGAGGTCACGCTCATCCTGCTGACCGGCGTCGTGCTGGCACGGCTGCTGGGCGCACTGGGGGCGATGACCCGCATCAGCGACTGGGTGCTGGGCGCGTCCCCCGGCCCCACCGCCGGCGCCGTGCTCGTCGTCTTCGGGATCATCCCGTTCGCGGAGTCCGTCACCGGCTTCGGCATCGGCATGACCGTGGGCATCCCGATCCTCGTCCACCTGGGCTACTCGATCCGGACCTCTGCAGTCCTGGGCCTGCTGGGCATGGTCGCCGCGGCGTGGGGCGGACTGGCGCCGGGGGCGAAGGTCGCCGCGGGCCTGCTGGGGCTCTCGCTCACCGACCTGGGTGTCGCGACGTCCCACTTCAATGTCGTCCCGGTCCTCGTCGTCGCGGTCGTCGTCACGGTCGTCGTGCGTGATCGCCTGGCCGGCCTCCTCTACAGCCTGCTGGCGGGCATCGTGCTGAGCATCGGGCTGTGGGGCTTCAACACGCTCATCGGCACCCCGCTGGCCGGCGTGCTCGCGACCCTCGTCGTCGTCGCGGCCCTGCTCGTGGCGTTCCGCGCCCGCGGCGCCCGGGCGACCTTCGATCGGGAGCTGGGTCTGGCACTGGTCCCCTACGGCGTCCTCACCGCGGGCCTGCTGCTGTGCAGCGGTCTGGCCGCCCTCGCGCCGGGCCCCGTCACGACACTGCTGTCCTCCCCGCCGGTCTGGCTGGCGGCCGCCTGCCTCGCCGCCGCGATCCGGCTGGTGCGCCGCGGGCCGCTGCTGCGCCCCACCGTCCTGCAGGGCATGCGCGCCTTCGTTCCGGTGGGCATGTCGACCGCGGCCTTCATGGTCATGGGCTGGAGCCTGTCCGTCTTCGACATGAGCACGCGGATGGGCGAGGCGCTGTCCGGGCTGGGCGTGTGGACCGTCCCGGCCCTGGGCATGGTGGGCAGCGTCCTCGCCGGATCGATCACGGGCTCGCTGTCGATGTTCGCGACGACGTTCGGCTCGATCGCGCACATCACGGGGTCGCCGGAGCTCCCCATCGTGGCGGCCGGCATGGCGGCGTCCGGACTGGCGAACGGCGCCTCGCCCGCCCGCGCGGCGCTCGCCGTCACGATGGCGGTGCAGGCGCTGCCCCCGGACAGCGCACTGCGCCCCGCGGAACCCGCGGAGCGCAGTGCGGCGGAGCGATCCGTGCTGGGCTGGGTCGTCGCGCTCTCCGCCGTGAGCGCCGCCGGCGTCGCGCTCGCGCTGACGCTCACCGTGTGAGCGCCCGCGCGGGCACGCAGCCCGTCAGACTCAGCCCGTCAGACCCGCAGCGATGTAGGCCGGGACCTCCGCGATCGCGACGCGCTCCTGCGACATGTCGTCGCGCTTGCGGATCGTCACCGCGTCGTCGTCCAGCGAATCGAAGTCGACGGTGATGCAGAACGGCGTGCCGATCTCGTCCTGACGACGGTAGCGACGGCCGATCGCACCGGCATCATCGAAGTCGACATTCCAATTCTTCCGCAGCGTCGCGGCGAGCTCGCGGGCCTTGGGGCTCAGCTTCTCGTTGCGCGACAGCGGCAGCACCGCCGCCTTGACCGGCGACAGGCGGGGATCCAGCTTGAGCACGATGCGGGTGTCCGTGCCGCCCTTCGTGTTGGGCGCCTCGTCCTCCGTGTACGCGTCGACGAGGAACGCCATCATCGAGCGCGTGAGGCCGAAGCTGGGCTCGATGACGTACGGCGTGTACCGGTCCCCGGATGCCTGGTCGAAGTACTGCAGCTTCGAGCCGGACGCCTCCGAGTGGCTGGAGAGATCGTAGTCCGTGCGGTTGGCGATGCCCATGAGCTCGCCCCACTCGGATCCCTGGAAGCCGAACCGGTACTCGAGGTCGATCGTGCCGTCCGAGTAGTGCGCGCGCTCGTCCGCGGGCACGTCGAAGCGGCGCAGGTTGTCCGGGTCGATGCCCAGGTCGATGAACCAGTTCCAGCAGTCCTCGACCCACTGATCGAAGAACTTCCCCGCGTCGTCCGGGTGGACGAAGTACTCGATCTCCATCTGCTCGAACTCGCGGGTGCGGAAGATGAAGTTGCCCGGCGTGATCTCGTTGCGGAACGCCTTGCCCATCTGGCCGATGCCGAACGGCGGGCGCTTGCGGGCGGACGTGACGACGTTGTTGAAGTTCACGAAGATGCCCTGCGCCGTCTCCGGGCGCATGTAGTGGAGGCCCTCCTCGTTGTCGACGGGCCCCAGGAAGGTCTTGACGAGGCCGGAGAACTGCTGCGGCTCCGTCCACTTCCCCTCCTGCCCCGTCTCCGGGTCGCGGATGTCCGCGAGCCCGTTGGGCGGCTGGTGGCCGTGCTTCGCGACGTACGCCTCGATGAGGTGGTCCGCGCGGTAGCGCTTGTGGGTGTGGAGCGACTCGACGAGCGGATCGACGAACGTCTCGACGTGGCCCGAGGCCTCCCACACCTTCCGCGGCAGGATGATGGAGGAGTCGAGGCCCACCATGTCCTCGCGTCCGCGCACGAACTGCTGCCACCAGAGGGCCTTGATGTTCTCCTTGAGCTCCACTCCCAGCGGACCGTAGTCCCATGCGGAGCGGGATCCGCCGTATATCTCACCCGCCTGGAACACGAAACCGCGCCGCTTCGCGAGGGTGATGACGGAATCAAGGGTGGATGCCACGGAGGAACTCCTTCGGGACGGGAACGGCTGGCTGCTGTTCGATCGGACACAACCCTACCGATCCGGCAGGCTCCGCGCGTCACCCCGTGTAGAATCATCTGCGCGGCCTCCGTGCATGAGACGAGCACTTTCGGCCGATCCCCGCGCACCCGCCATCGAAGTCCTCTGCGGTCGTGCGCGCGCCACGTCTTAGGAATGAGCTCATCGTGTCAGAGAACCCGCAGACCACCGTTGCCGAAAACGGCACCACGACATCCCCGTCCTTCGCGGACATGGCCCTCCACCCCGCTGTTGCGCAGTCGGTCGTGGACCTGGGCTACGAGACCCCGTCCGCCATCCAGGCCCGCACGATCCCCGCCCTGCTCGAGGGACGCGACGTCATCGGCCTCGCGCAGACCGGCACGGGCAAGACCGCAGCATTCGCGCTGCCCACCCTCTCCGCAATGGCGGAGCTGGGCCGCGCGACGGACGGACCCCACGCCCTCGTGCTCACCCCCACCCGCGAGCTCGCACTGCAGGTCGCGGAGGCGTACTCCTCCTACGCCGCGCACCTGCCCGACTTCTCGATCCTGCCGATCTACGGCGGCCAGTCCTACGGCCCGCAGCTGGCCGGCCTGCGCCGCGGCGCCCAGGTCGTCGTCGGCACGCCCGGCCGCGTCATCGATCACCTCAAGAAGGGCTCGCTCAACCTCTCCTCCCTCAAGCACCTCGTGCTGGACGAGGCGGACGAGATGCTCAAGATGGGCTTCCAGGAGGACATCGAGGAGATCTTCGCCGCGACCGGCAGCTCGCGCCAGGTCGCGCTCTTCTCCGCGACGATGCCCGGTTCCATTCACCGAATCACGAAGAAGTACCTCAACAACCCGGTCGAGGTCCGCGTCGAGTCGACCACGACGACGGGCGCGAACATCCGCCAGCGCTACCTGACGGTCGTCCACTCCCACAAGCTCGATGCGCTCACCCGCGTCCTCGAGATCGAGGAGTACGACGGCATCATCATGTTCGTCCGCACGAAGCAGGCGACGGAGGAGCTGGCGGAGAAGCTGCGGGCCCGTGGCTTCACCGCCTCCGCGATCAATGGCGACATCCCGCAGCAGGCCCGCGAGCGCACCGTCGAGCAGCTGCGCAGCGGTCAGATCGACATCCTCGTCGCCACGGACGTCGCCGCACGCGGCCTCGACGTCGAGCGCATCCAGCTGGTCGTCAACTACGACATCCCGCACGACACCGAGTCCTACGTGCACCGCATCGGCCGCACCGGCCGCGCCGGCCGCTCGGGCGAGGCGATCCTCTTCGTCACCCCGCGCGAGACGCACCTGCTGCGCCAGATCGAGAAGGCGACCCGCCAGCGCGTCGAGAAGCTCGAGATGCCCACAGTCGAGCAGCTGACGAACAGCCGCGTCGCCCGCTTCGCCGGCCGCATCACGGAGGCCCGCTCCGGCTCGGACCTCACCGAGGTCCGCGGTGTCATCGAGGACTACATCCAGACGCACGATGTGCCGGCCGAGGAGGTCGCCGCCGCACTCGCAGTCCTCCTGCTGGACGGCGAGTCGCTGACGGCGGAGCCGCTGCCGGAGCCCAAGCCGCGCGCCAACCGCAATGAGCGGGGTCCCCGGTCCAACGCGGGCATGCGCACCTACCGCATCGCCGTGGGCCGCAACGACCGCGTGCAGCCCGGCGGCATCGTGGGCGCGATCGCGAACGAGGGCGGGCTCACGTCCGCACAGATCGGCGCGATCGACATCCGCGCCACCCACTCCCTCGTGGACCTGCCGGAGAACCTCTCCGAGGGCACGCTCTCCAAGCTGTCACGCACGAAGATCCAGGGTCGTCCCATCGACATCCGTCCGGACAAGGGCCGCCCGGGCCGTCCGTACCAGAAGCGCTCGCACGACGGCGGGGACCGCGGTCGTCGCGGCGGCCGTCCCGGTGGCCGCGATGTGAGCCGCGCGGACGCGAAGAAGTCGTTCCGCCGGAACGACTGACCACCTCCTGTGCCGGCGCGCGTCGTCTCGCTCCACCGGTACCCCGTCAAGGGGTTCCCGGCGGAGGAGGTCGCGCGCGCCCACCTGGAACCCGGCGCCGGCATCCCCGGTGACCGGGTGCTTGCAGTCTCCGACGGCTCTGCCCCGCCGGTCCCGGACCGCTGGAACCCCTGGTCCCGCTTCTTCGCCCTCAAGAAGCGTCCGGACCTGGCCGGCTGGACCGTCCGGACCGCGCCGGACGGAACGGTCGCGCTCACTCCCCCGGTGCCGCAGGACCCCGCCGCCGAGGCCGCC
>DWZY01000168.1 GCA_019117325.1 Candidatus Brevibacterium intestinigallinarum | reverse complement strand
GGGCGTGCAAGACTGACGGCGTGAATCCCTCGACCCTCTGCGCGCGCACGCTGGTGCGGGCGCTGCTGTCCACCGGTGTCCGTGATGTCGTCCTCTCACCCGGCTCCCGGTCCGCACCGCTCGTCTACGCGTGGGCCGACGCCGAGGCCGCCCTCGCCTCCTCGAGCCACCCCCTCCGCCTGCACGTGCGGATCGACGAGCGCGACGCTGCGTTCACGGCCCTGGGCCTCGCGAAGGCCGGTCGGCTGCGCGGGCGACTCCGCCCGGTCGCGGTCGTCACGACGTCCGGGTCCGCCGTGGGGAACCTGCATCCGGCGGTCATGGAGGCCGCCCACCAGCACCTGCCGCTCATCCTGCTGACCGCGGACCGGCCCGCCCGCCTGCGCGGCACCGGCGCCAACCAGACGCTCGACGCCCAGCACGCCTCCCTGCCCGAGACCGTCGCCGCCTGGGACCTGCCCGTCCCCGCGTCCTCGGACGAGGCCGCCGCGACCGCACAGCACTGGGCCACCGCCGCTGAGGCCGCTGTCACCCGCGCCTGCACCTCACCCGTCGGGCCGGTCCAGGTGAATGCGCAGTTCGATGCCCCGCTGGTCCCGGACGAGGCCGCCGGCGCCTTCGAGCCGGAGCTCTCCGAGGAGGAGAACCGGGCGGTGTCCGGTTCTGCAGGGGAGAGGAGTGCGGATGGTGGGCTGTGGGACCGGGTCCGCGCGATCCTTCACGATCCAGAGTCCCGTCCGGTCATCGTCGCTGGCGACGACCTAGGCTTCGCGACGCAGACGCTGCGTGCGCTGGCGGAGGAGACTGCGACCCCCGTCTTCGCCGAGCCGTCGTCCGCGCTCGCCGCCTCACCGCGCACGATCCCCGCGCACGCACAGGTGCTGGGTGCCTCGGGGTCGGAGGAGCTGCGTGCGGAGATCACGCACGTGATCGTGACGGGCCGCCCCACGCTCTCCCGTCCGGTCGCCGGTCTGCTGGCACGAACAGACATCGAGCGGATCGAGCTGCCCTACGACGCGGACGGGCTCGTGGCTCACCTGGAATCCGCGGGCGCGCTGCGTGTCGAGCATCCGAACGACGGCGCCGGGACCGCGACTGCTCCCGGTGCGGAGTCGGGTCACGCGGCCGACGCGCGCGCGAGCACTGTCGGTGCCGCAGGCGCGAACAGGGAATCTCGTCTGCCGTGGTGGGACCGGTGGAGCACCGCCGCAGAGGAGGTCACTGCCGCGCCCGCGTCCCCGAATACTGTCGATGCGGCGGTCCTCGCGCTGCTGGAGGAACCAGGGGTGCTGGTTGCCGCCAGCTCGAACACCGTGCGGCTGCTGGCGCGCCTGCAGCGGCCGCATCATCCCGCTCGCGTCGTCGCCTCGCGCGGCCTGGCGGGCATCGACGGACTGGTGGCGACGGCCTCGGGCGTGGCTCTGGGGCTGGGGGACGAAGTTGGGACGGTGGACGACCGTGGGCAGATCGCCGTGGGTGACGGCCAGCCGGTGCGTCTCCTCATCGGCGACCTCGCGGCTCTTCACGACCTGGGCGGCTTCGTCGTGCCCGCGCACGAGCAGCGTCCGCACCTGCAGATCATCGTTCTGAACGACGACGGCGGGGCGATCTTCGCGGGCCTCGAGCACTCGCAGCCGCACGTCGCAGACCGGTTCGATCGGTTCTTCGCGACCCCGCACGGCCTGGATCTCGCGGCTGCTGCTGCAGCACTGGGAGCCGATGCGCAGTCAATCGACGCGGGGGACCCCGATACCCCTGCGACGGTCCGGGACTTCCTTCAGTCCGGGCAGCCGGGGCTCCTGCAGCTGCGGCTGCCGCCCGTGCGGGGCTGACGCCCGGCGCGGACTCGCGGGTCCGAGTTCGACCGCCCGCATACGGGACTAGCCGCCCTCCCGCGCGATCAGCTGCCCTCGTGCGAGACGTCCGGCGTCCAGTCGACGCCCAGCGCGCGGCGCATGGGGGCGAATTTCGCGTCGGTCTCGCGCAGCTCGGACTCCGGGTCCGAGTCCGGCATGATCCCCGCGCCGGCGAACAGGCGGATCCGGTTGCGATCCTCCAGCTGGCCGCAGCGCAGGGCGATGCCGAACTGCCCGTTGCCGTACCCGTCGACCCAGCCCACGGGCCCGGCGTAGCGGCCGCGGTCCATCTCCTCGAAGCGGCTGATGAGATCCATCGCGCGGTCGCGCGGCGTGCCGCCCACCGCCGCCGTGGGGTGAACCGCACGGGCGACCTCGAACGGGCTCACGCGGGTGCCGTCCGGACGCGTCCGCAGGCGACCGTGCGCGTCCGAGGCCAGGTGGATGACGTTCGCCAGCTGCAGCAGGTGCGGCTCCGGGTCGACCCGCAGCTCCTCCGTCACCGGCCCCAGGGTGGAGGCCAGGGAGTCGATCGCATACGAATGCTCGACGGAGTCCTTCCGGCCGCCCAGGTGTGCGCGCGCCTGGGCGAGCTCCTGCTGCGGGTCCTCCTGCACGCGGTACGTGCCGGCCAGCACGCGCGAGTGGACTGCGCCGTCCTCGACTCCGATGAGCAGCTCCGGTGTCGCACCCACGAGACCCGCCACGTTGAACGACCACGTGCTGGGGAACTCAGCGTTCAGGCGGCCCAGGAGGGTCCGGACGTCGATCTCGTCCTCCGTCGTGATGACCTCGTCGCGGGCCAGCACGATCTTGCGCTCGCCGGCCTCCGGACTGCGCAGGCGGGCCGAGGCGCGAGCGACGATCTCCTGGTACTTCTCCGGACTCACGGCACCGGGCTCACGGGAGACGACCCGCTGCTGACTCAGGGGAGTGGGGGAGAGCTGCAGGCCGGGCGCCGCATCCTCGCTGTAGTCCGCTCCCGAGGCCGTGCTCCCCGCCCCGTCAACGGCCGCGCCGTCGTCCACTCCGCCACTCACATGGGTGAGCCAGACACGGCCGTCCCGGCGGCCCAGGAGGTATTCCGGAACATCGATGACGGAGTCCCAGCCGGAGTCGGAGGAGAACGCGATCGCGGAGAACCCCACGAGGCCGCTGCCCAGCAGCTCCACCCGGTCATCGACCTGCGCGGCCGCGATGAGCGCATCCCACTGACGGGCCAGATCATCGAAGCGGTCTGCTCCGCGGGCCCGCAGGCGCAACCGGCGCCCGATCCCCACGAGACCGGACCGTCCCCGCACCCAGCACGAGAAGCCGGAGGCCGGCAGCTGTGTGAGGAAGTCGATCGAGCGGGTGGGCAGGCGACCGGAGAACGGCGCGGGCGCGTCCGGGGTCAGTCCGTCGACGAAGCGCGAGCGGACGCTCAGCACGGGGGTCTGAGCGGAATGCGAAGAGGAATGTGCCACACCCCCACGATACTGAGGGTCTCGGCCACCGCGTCGGCGCGCCACCGGGAGGCGGGAGCGGGACACCTGGTCCGCGCGCGTCAGTGTGATGTGCCCCGCGCATGTGGCTGGGATTCGCGCGGCGTGCGCGGGTGGGAGACACTGGTGGGCATGAATCGTGCGCAGCTCGACAAGGATCCCGCAGACGTCGCCAAGATGTTCGACACGGTCGCTGCCCGGTACGACCTCATGAACGACGTCCTCTCGCTGGGACAGACCCGCCGGTGGCGGACCCTCGTCGCGGATGCCGTCGACGCGCAGCCGGGGGAGCGGGTCCTCGACCTGGCCGCCGGCACCGGCACCAGCTCCGTCCCGTTCGCGCAGGCCGGTGCAGAGGTCATCGCCGGCGACATCTCCGAGGGGATGCTGGCAGAGGGGCGCAAGCGCAACCCCGGCATCACCTACGTCTACGCGGACGCGCTGGACCTGCCGTTCGAGGACGGCGAGTTCGACGTCGTGACCGTGAGCTTCGGCTTCCGCAACATGCAGGACTCCCAGCGCGCGCTCGCAGAGATGCGCCGCGTGCTGAAGCCCGGCGGCCGCCTCGTCATCTGCGAGTTCTCCCGGCCCGTGTTCGGCCCATTTGACTTCATCTACCGCGAGTACCTCATGCGCGCGTTCCCACCGGTCGCCCGCCTCATCAGTTCCAACCCGGAGTCGTACGAGTACCTCGCGGAGTCGATCCGCGCGTGGCCCGGCCAGGAGGAGCTCGCCCACCTCATCGCGGATCAGGGCTTCGACGCCGTCCAGTACCGCAACCTGTCCGGCGGCATCGTCGCGATCCACCGGGCGCGCAAGCCGGAGACCGCATGAGCGATCCGGTTGCAGCGGCCTCGCAGGTGATCGAGGCCGATGTCGTCGTCGTGGGCGCAGGGCCCGCGGGCTCCGCCACTGCCGCGCACCTGGCGGGCGCCGGCATGGACGTGGCCGTGGTGGAGAAGTCCGCGTTCCCGCGCGACAAGGTCTGCGGCGACGCGCTCACCCCGCGCGCGGTCCGCGAGCTGGGGCACCTGGGCATCGACACGGACCCGCAGCGGGGCTGGCACCGCAACCGCGGCCTGCGCCTGGTGGGCGGCGGACACCGCATGGAGATCGACTGGCCCGGCGGCGGGGGCTTCCCCGACTACGGGCTCACGAAGACTCGGATGGGCCTCGACGAGACGCTGGCGCGGCACGCGCAGTCCCGTGGCGCCCGCCTCTTCGAGCAGGTCGCCGCGACCGAGCCCCTGCTGGCCCCTGACGGCTGGACCGCCGGTATCCGTGCGGTCGGGACGGATGAGCGCGGCCGCAAGGTGGGGCCGGACATGGAGTTCCGCGCGCCGCTGGTCGTCGCGTGCGACGGGGTGTCCTCCCGGATCGCGGTGGCGCACGGGGCGGAGAAGCGGGACGACCGGCCCATGGGCGTGGCCGTCCGCACGTACCACTCGTCCCCGCGCCACGACGACGACTACATCGAGAGCTGGCTCGAGCTGCGCGAGGCCGACGGCGGCGCGCTGCCCGGCTACGGCTGGCTCTTCCCCCTGGGCGATGGCACCGTCAACGTGGGGCTGGGCATCCTCGACACCTCCCCGCAGTTCGGCGAGGTCAACTACCGGACGGTGCTCGACGAGTGGCTGGCGGCGATGGGCCACGAATGGGGCATCGACGCGGACACCCGGCTCACCCCCGTCCGGTCCGCCGCGCTGCCCATGGCGTTCAACCGCACGCCCCACTTCCGCGACGGCCTCCTGCTGGTGGGCGACTCCGCCGGCATGGTCAGCCCGTTCAACGGCGAGGGCATCGACTACGCGCTCGAGGCCGCCCGCATCGCGGCCGAGGTCATCGACACCCACCGCCGCCTGCCGCGCGCCCGCCAGCGGGCCGGCCTGCAGGAGTATCCGCAGATCGTCCGCGACCGGTTCGGCAGCCACTTCACCCTGGGCCGCGCCTTCGCGCAGCTCATCGGCAGACCCGAGATCATGGACCTGGGCATCAAGTACGGTATGGGGGTGGACGTGCTCATGCGGTTCGCCGTGCGTCTCCTGGGCAACATCCATCGGGACGGCGCGGAGGCGGACGCGATCGATCGCATCATTGACGCGCTCACCCGTGCAGTCCCGGCGACGACCAACGACTGAGCCGCGCTGATGCGATACTGTCCGCGACGTCTGAGACCAAGAGGATGATGAACGACCCGATGACTCCCGATACGGCAGGAGCACCGCCGAGCACGCAGGCGGGCCCCTTCGCGGCGGCGGACTCCGCACTGGCCCTCGATCTCGCCGACCGCCTCGACCGGGTCGAGACGCGGCTGAGCACCGCGGCCGCGCAGTCGGAGCGACTGCCGCACGAGGCGTCGCACCACCTCATGCAGGCCGGCGGCAAGCGCGTGCGCCCCCTCCTGGTCCTGCTCACGGCGCAGCTGGGCGACGGCTCCCGAGACGAGGTCATCGACGCGGCCGCGGCCGTCGAGCTCATCCACCTCGCGACCCTGTACCACGACGACGTCATGGACGACGCGCCCGTGCGCCGGGGCGCTCCCAGCGCGCACGAGGTGTGGGGCAACTCCGTCGCGATCCTCACCGGCGACCTCCTGTTCGCGCGCGCCTCGCTGCTGTCCGCCGGGCTGGGGCCCGAGGCCGTGCGCCTCCAGGCGACCACGTTCGAGCGCCTGGTCCTGGGCCAGCTCGCGGAGTTCGCCGGGCCCGGCCCGGACGAGGACCCCATCGCCCACTACCTGCAGGTGCTGGCGGACAAGACCGGGTCGCTCATCGCGGCCTCGGGCGAGTTCGGCCTCCGCTACTCCGGTGCGCCGGCGGACCTCATCGACCCCGTGCGCCAGTACGGCGAGAAGGTGGGCGTCGCCTTCCAGCTGGCGGACGACATCATCGACCTCACCTCGGACGCGGCCACCTCCGGCAAGCGGCCCGGCACGGACCTGCGCGAGCGCGTCCCGACCCTGCCGGTCCTCTATGCCCGCCGTGCCGCTGCGGCAGGAGACGACACCGCCGCCGAGGTCGTGACCCTGCTGGACGGCGATCTCACCTCGGACGAGGCCCTCGAGACCGCGCGGGTCGCGCTCGCCTCCCACGAGGTGACGGCGCAGGCCAGGGCCGAGGCCCGCCGCTGGGCCGACGACGCGATCGCCTGCCTGTCCGCGCTGCCGCACGGCGAGGTCCGCGAGGGTCTCGAGGCGTTCGCCCACCAGGTGGTCGAGCGCAGTTCCTGACGTCCGGCGCGGGTCAGCGTCGGCGCGAGGCCCGCACCATGTCGACGATGAAGAGCGTGCACGCGATCCAGATGATCGCGAAGCCGGTCCAGCGGGCCGGTGACATCTCCTCGCCCAGGATCCACACCCCGGTGATGAACTGCATCGTGGGGGTCATGAACTGGAGCATGCCCACCCAGCTGAGGGGGATCCGGCGTGCCGCCGCGCTGAACAGCAGCAGCGGGACGGCGGTCGCCGGGCCCAGCATGAGCATGAGGACGATGTGCCACGGGCCCTCGGTCGTGAAGGTGCTCTGCCCGGCAGCGGTCGCCCAGAGGATGAAGGCGAGGGCCGGGACGAACAGG
>DWZY01000167.1 GCA_019117325.1 Candidatus Brevibacterium intestinigallinarum | reverse complement strand
CGAACACCTGCACATCCGTCAGGACGGTCCCCGTGTCCCAGGGTCCCTGCGCCGAGGCCGTGGCCGGGCCGTCGAGATGCGTCCACGTCATGCGGATGAAGCCGGGGAAGGCGGCGCACCCCGGGCGCGATCGACCGGCTGCGCGCCGCCTTCCCCGGCTTCATCCGCATGACGTGGACGCGTCTCGACGGCCCGGCCACGGCCTCGGCGCAGGGACCCCGGGACACGGGGACCGTCCTGACGGATGTGCAGGTGTTCGAGGACTTCCACCGCCTCCAGCGCGGCGGCCCGCCGCCGGAGCACGCGGCGCAGCGGTTCGCGTCCGCGCTCGCCGCCGTGCAGTCGGAGTCGGAGTCCCCGCAGCCCGCGAACGGGGAGGTCTGAGCCGTGCGTCCCCATCGCCTCGTCATCGAGGGCTTCGGCCCGTTCCGCGACCGTCAGACCGTCGACTTCGACACCGTCTCCCAGGACGGGATCTTCCTCATCACCGGACCCACCGGCGCCGGGAAGACGACGATCCTCGACGCCCTCTGCTTCGCGCTCTTCAACGCGGTCCCCGGCCCACGCGGGTCCGCGGCCCAGCTGCGCTGCCAGCTGACCGCGCCCGGGGATCCCACGCGCGTCGAACTCGAGTTCTCCATCGGCCCCCGGCGCTTCCGCATCGAGCGCACGCCCCAGTATCAGCGCCCCCGCAAGCGCGGGACGGGCATGACGACGCAGAACCACACGGTCGCGCTCGCGGAGCACGTGGACGGGCAGTGGGCCGGCATCTCCCGCACTGCCCAGGAGACGCAGGCGTTCCTCGACACGATCATCGGCCTCACGGCCGCGCAATTCACGAAGCTGGTCGTCCTCCCCCAGGGCGACTTCGCCGCTTTCCTCCACGCCGACCCCTCGGAGCGGGAGACGATCCTGGAGAAGCTGTTCGCCACGCAGCACTTCCGCGCGGCGGAGCGCGTGCTGAGCGACCGCGCGACGCAGGCCAGACGGGAGACGGAGCAGGCGGAGCAGCAGCGCCGCTCCGTGCTCGAGACCGCGGCCCGGTTCGCGTGGGAGGCCCTGCCCGCGCCCGCAGCCCGTCCGTCGATCCCGGACACGCTCGCCCAGCTGGGCGTGGCCGCGGTGAGCGCGCAGGAGCGGGCCGAGGTCGCCGGGACGACCGCACGGATGTGGGCGGACCGCGCGGCTGAGGTGGAACGGCACGCGGGCGAGTGGGCCCGCCGCAGCGAGGACCGCGCAGCCCTGACCGCACTCGCGGCCGACGAGCGCGCCTGGGAGCTCACCGCGCCCGCACGCGCAGAGCTCGAATCCCAGGTGCGCCGGGCGCGCGCCGCCCAGGGTCTCCGCCACGTCCTGCGGGCCCGCGACGACGCCCGGGCCACGGTGCGCCTGCAGGACGCGGCCGCGGACACCGCACGGCAGCAGGTCCAGCGGGCACTGCCGGACGACGCTGCGCTGACCGTCGAGGAACTCGATCCCACGGCTCTCGCCGCCGCACACGCCTACCTCGAGCGGTCCGCCGACCGTCTCGCGCGCCTGCGAGACCTCGAGGAGCAGGCGCAGAGCGCGCAGTCGGCGGTCGAGGATGCCCAGCAGGCGGAGGACGCGGCACGGGCGACTCAGGAGCAGCGTGAGGAGGCGGCCGCGGCACTGCGCGGGCAGGTGGCCGAGGATCGTGCGGAGGCCGATCAGCTGGAGTCCGCTGCGTCCACTCTCGAGTCGCTCCGCCAGACCCAACGGCGGCTCGCGGCCGTCACCACGGCACAGGCCCAGCATGACGCCGCCCACGAGCGCGTGCTCGCGGCATCCCAGCACGCGGAGTCCACCGCGCTCGCCCTCCGCTCCCTCCGTGCCGCAGTGCGCGCGGATGCGGCCGGACAGCTCGCAGCGGGACTCATGGAGGACGAGCCCTGCCCCGTCTGCGGCTCCGCCGCCCACCCGCATCCCGCCGCACCCGTGGACGACGGGCCCGCGCCCCAGGAGGTCGAGGCGGCAGAGACGGCGGACGTGCGCGCTCGCGAGGAGCTCGCCGCAGCCCGTGCCGCACTGTCCGCGGCCGCCGCGACGCTCGCCGCAGCACGGGACGAGGCCGGCGATGCCGACCCGGCAGCCATCGCCCAGCAGCTGCAGGAGGCGCAGGCCGCAGGGTCGCGCAGGACCGTGCTCCGGACCGCGATCGCCAGTGCGGAGTCCCGTCTGCATGACGTCGAGGAGACTCTCCGGACCGCGCGCACGGATGCGCTCCGCCTCCGGGAGGACCGCACCCGGGCGGAGACACGGCTCACCCAGGTGCGCAGCACGCTCGCCGAGGCCCGCCAGAGTCAGGCGGATGCCGCCCCGGATCAGCTGTCCGGCCTCGGCTTCTCTGTGCCCACCACCGCTGAGGACTCGCGCGCGCAGGCAGAGGCGGCGGACGCGCTCCGCACCGCGCACGGCCGGTGGGCCACCGCCTCCGCCGCCGCTCGCACGGCACAGGAGGACGAGACGGCTCGCCAGTCCGATCTGACCACCGCGCTCGCGGAGTCGGAGTTCGCGGACGAGACTGCCCTCGCCGAGTCCGCCCGGCTCTCACTCGAGCAGCTCGAGGCGCAGCAGCGGGAGCACGGGACTCATGCCGCGCGGCTGGCTCTGCGTCGTGAGTCCGAGGCGATCGCGCGGGCCCATGCCGACCGCGCCACGGACGAGCAGCTCCAGGAGGCGACCGCACGCGCGCAGGAGCGCGCCATCAGCATCCGCGCACAGGCGGATGGCGCCGCAGAGCGCGCCGTCCTCGCCCGGGACAGGCTGGGCACCGCGCAGGAGGCCCTGCGCAGAGCGGCCGCGGATCAGGAAGCAGACCGGGCGCGGGTCGACGACCTGCTCCACGACATCGACATCGCCGAACTCGTCCTGGGCACCAGCTCCGAGGCCGCGAGCCGCATGTCGCTGTCCTCCTACGCGCTCTCCGCCCTCTTCGAGGAGGTCGCCCACCACGCGACAGAGCGCCTCGTCGACATGACGGCGGGGCGGTATCGGCTCCAGCACGACCTGGAGCGGCGACGCGGCGAGAAGCGGGCGGGCCTGGGACTGCGCATCGTGGACACCTTCACCGACGAGGCGCGTGACCCGCGCACCCTGTCCGGCGGCGAGAGCTTCATGGCCTCGTTGGCCCTCGCCCTGGGGATGGCGGACACCATCCGCGGCGAGACAGGCGGCATCGACCTCGACGCGCTCTTCCTGGACGAGGGATTCGGCACACTCGATCCGGACACGCTCAGTGACGTGCTCGCCGTGCTCGACCGTCTGCGCACGGGCGGGCGGACGATCGGCATCATCTCGCACGTCTCGGAGCTGCAGCAGGCGATTCCCACCCGCATCGCGGTCGAGCCGGGGCCGCGGGGCGCGACCATCCGAGCGTCCGGTGCGCGCCCGGATCCCGCCGGGTGACAGAGCTGACAGACGGCTGCCGGCACGCATCGGATCGCGACGCCGGGCGGGTTGCCCACGGGAAACCGCTGCTCGATCGGTTACGGTAGAAGGCGTGCTCGTCATCAGCGTTTCCAGCCTCAAGGGCGGAGTCGGGAAGACTTCGGTCGCGCTCGGCCTCGCCTCCGCAGCCCACAACCGGGGGATCCCCACTCTCGTCATCGACATGGATCCGCAGGCGGACGCGTCGACCGGCCTCGATGTCCCGGTGACCACGCCGCTCGACATCGCGGACGTCCTCTCCGCGCCCAAGGAGAAGATCATCCGGCAGGCGATCGTCCCGTCCGGCTGGTCCGGCAGCGCTCAGGGCCTGCTCGATGTGATCCCGGGCAGCCCGCGCTCCGCGGAGTTCGATCGACCGACGCTCTCCGAGCGCTTCCTCCGCCGGCTGCGCGACGCACTCGCGACCATCGAGGACGACTACCGCCTCGTCATCATCGACTGCCCGCCATCCATGAACGGCCTCACCCGCGCCGCCTGGCTGGCCAGTCAGCGGGTTGCCGTCGTGACGGAGCCCGGACTCTTCTCCGTCGCCGCCGCCGATCGAGCCCTGCGCGCGATCGCCGAGCTGCGACGCCGCGGTGCCCCGGACCTCCAGCCCCTGGGCCTCATCGCCAACCGCGTCCGGATGAAGTCGCGCGAGCACGGGTTCCGCATCGACGAGATGCGTGAGATGTTCGGTCCTCTCGTCCTCACCCCGCCCATCGGAGAGCGCACGGTCCTCCAGCAGGCGCAGGGCTCCGCCCGTCCGATCCACTCGTGGCCCGGCGAATCCGCCAGCGAGCTCGCGGGTTCCTTCGACTCCCTCCTCGACCGGGCGCTGCGGACCTCGACGATCCGGTCGCGCTCCCAGTCCCGCAGCGGGGCACAGGCCCACGACGGCGAGGTCGTCGCGGACGCCGCTGCGGAGTCACCGGCCGGAGAGCCATCTGCGGTGAATGCCGAGTCCGCCGTGCAGGCACCGGAGAACGGTGCACCGGTCGTGCCGGAGACCGCACCGCAGGCAGATGCCGCACCGATCACGGGGCCGCAGTCCGGCGTGACACAGTCCGGCGTGACGCAGGCGGAGGCACCGGTCGAGGGCGCTCCGGGCCTCCGGAGGCGCGACCTGCGCTGACCTCCTGGCGGGGCAGGCATGTCTCCGACTCCCCCGTTGCCGAACATATGCAGAAGGCCCTCACCGCTTCCCGGGTGAGGGCCTTCTGCACTGCTTCGCTCCCGCGGGCGGCGACGCTGCAGCGCGCAGGGAGCGGTGGGCGGATCAGCCGGCTGCGGACCGCTGTGCCCGGCGCGCGGCCAGTTCGTCGACCGGAGCGACCTCGTCGGCGGGTCGTTCGCTGGGGAGCTCGGACAGTGTGCCCTGAACCTCGCGCCAGACGTGGCCGACGGCGATCCCGAAGACGCCCTGACCGCCCTGGACGAGGTCGATGACCTCATTGGCCGAGGTGCACGCGAACACGGACGAGCCGTCGCTCATGAGGGTGATCTGCGACAGGTCCTCGACGCCCTGACCCTGCAGGTGGCCGACGGCCACGCGGATCTGCTGGAGGGACACTCCCGCATCGAGCAGGCGCTTGACGATCTTGACCACGAGGACATCGCGGAAGCTGTAGAGGCGCTGCGATCCGGAACCCGTCGCGGCGCGGATCGAGGGGACGACAAGCGAGGTGCGGGCCCAGTAGTCGAGCTGCCGGTACGTGATGCCCACGACCTTGCAGACCGTGGGGCCGCGGTAGCCCGCCTCGTCATCCAGTTCGGGGATGTCGTCGTCGAAGAGCAGTCCCTGCGCGTCGCGCGACAGAGCTGTCGTCGATTCCTGTTCTGATTCAGAGCGGTTCACACCGACTCCTCCTTCTCACCCCTGGGGGAAGCAGGGCGCACACGGCGGTGGTCTGGTGCAGTCGATTCTACACCGGCACTCCGCGCGCGCCGGGGTCATGGCACACCACGACGCTACGATCGACCGGCGCCACGACGGCGGATGCACGGGATAACGATTCCGCGTGTCGCCGTTACCGGAGGAATCGAACAGCCGAGAACTGGGGACATCAGGCGCGAGGATCCCCGCCAGCGGGCTCCGGAGGCTGCTGCGTCAGCAGGCGCGGTCGGTGCGACACGCTGTAGGTGTCGACGTACTCCTGGCCCGACAGGCGCATGATCTCGTACATGATCTCGTCGGTCGCGGAGCGGAGCGTGTGCCGGTCGTGCGGGCCCTCGCCGTAGCGCGAGAGATCGATCGGCTCGCCGAACACGACGCCCACGCGCCGGATGCGCGGGATCGTGCGGCCTTTCGGCTGCACCGCGTCCGTGCCGATGAGCGCCGCGGGGACGACGGGGACTCCCGCTGCCAGCGCCAGGCGCGCCACGCCGGTCCGGCCGCGGTGGAGGCGGCCGTCCAGGCTCCGCGTTCCCTCCGGGTAGATCCCCAGCAGGTTCCCGTCGCGCAGGACCGCGAGCCCCGCCTGCAGCGCCGCTTCGGAGGCAGATCCGCCGGACCGGTCCATCGGCAGCTGGTTCGTCATCCGGAAGAACCATCGCTGGGCCCGCCCGCGGACCCCGGGGCGCGTGAAGTACTCGTCCTTGGCCAGGTAGACGACCGGGCGCGGAACCGCCAGCGGCACGAAGATCGAGTCGATGAAGGACAGGTGGTTGGCCGCGATGATCGCACCGCCCCGGGCCGGCAGGTTCTCGAGCCCGCGCGTCCACGGGCGGAAGAGGACGCGCAGCGCCGGACCGACGAGGATGCGCTTGAGGAACCAGTAGAACACCTGTGACCCGCTTCCGATTCGTGATCAGCAGCCTTCAGTGACTCTCCCACTCTATGCGTTCGCACCGAGCGCGCCGTCAGGTTCCGTGTGGGATGCTGGCACCATGTCGTCGTCGGTCGCCCACAGCCCTTCCGCCCGCCCCGAGGCGTGGACCCGCGCCGGGGATCCGCACCGCCCCGCACTGCTCCTCCTCCACGGCTTCACGGGGAACCCGTCGTCCGTGCGCCCCGTCGCGGAGTCGCTGCTCGACACGGACTCCACGCTCAGCGTTCCCCTGCTGCCCGGGCACGGCGGCACCTGGCGCGACCTGGCCCGCACGAGCTGGGCCGAGTGGAGCGCGGCGGCCGTCGACGAGTTCGACCGCCTCGCGTCCCTCCACCCCTCCGTCGTCGTCGCCGGCCTCTCGATGGGCGGCGCGCTCGCCCTGGACGTGGGAGCGCAGCGGACTCCCGCGTCGATCGTGGCCATCAATCCCGCACTCTTCGTCGACTCCCCCGCCGCGCCCCTGCTGCCGCTGCTGCGGCACGTCCTCCCCACGACCGCATCCATCGGCGGGGACATCGAGAAGCCCGGCGCCGTCGAGGACGCGAATGACCGCACATCCGTCCGTGCCGCGGCGAGCCTCCACGCCGGCCTCCGCGGGCTGCGCCAGCGGCTCTGGCGCATCGATGCCCCGGTCACGGTGTGCGTGTCCGGGCGTGACGGAGTCGTCGCACCCCGGTCATTGCGAGCACTGCGCACGGGTCTGCCGCAGCCGCCGCGCATCGTTGCGCTGCGCCGCAGCCGGCATGTCGCGACCCTGGACTACGACGCTCCGATCATCGAGCAGACGATCCGTGAGTCGCTGGCCGCAGCGGCCGGAGGTGGCGCATGACGGGTCATCCCCCCGGGCCTCGGGGCGACGGTGGCGAGCACGACAGGCCCGACGAGGACTCCGGCGACCACGAGGCGCTTCCCGACGCGCAGCAGGTCGACGACGACACGTGGTCGGAATTCGTCGACAACCTCCGGTGGCACACGTCGAGCGCACCAGAGGTGACCCCGGATGAGATCGACGATGTCCTCGAGGACGACTGGACACCGCCGGACCCCGGTCCGGTCGGCTGGCGCACCTCCTCGCCCTCGCTGGTGCTGGGCCTCATCGGGTCGCTGGGCGGCTTCCTCGCGGTCCTCACGATGGCCGTGTTCGTCCGTCCCGTTCCCGGCTGGGCCGTGCTCGTCGCAGTCACGGTGACCGTGGCCTCGGCGCTCGTCCTCTTCTCTCACATGCCCACCCGCCGCGATCCCTTCTCCGACGGTCGCGAGGTCTGACCGCACGCGGCGCGGACCCGTGTCCGGGCCGCGTGCGACGATGAACCCCATGCCGTCCTTCGATCGCACGCACACGCACACCCGCGGCGGTCAGCTCTCGCTGTCCGACCTGGGCACTCCCCTGCACACCGTCGACTTCGTCGTCGTGGATCTGGAGACGACCGGTGCGCACGCGACAGAGAACGCGATCACGGAGATCGGGGCGGTGCGCGTGCGCGGCGGCGAGACGCTGGGAGAATTCCAGTCGCTCGTGCGGCCTGTCGGATCGGTCATCACGCCGTTCGTCGCCCGCCTGACCGGGATCACCAACGGCATGGTCGCGGACGCGCCCCGCCTGGAGGCCGTCCTGCCCAGCTTCCTCGAGTTCATGCGCGGCGCTGTGCTCGTGGCCCACAACGCGCCGTTCGACGTCGGCTTCCTCCGCGCCGCCTGCGCCCGCCTCGACTATGCGTGGCCCGCGCCGCAGGTGCTCGACACCGTCACGCTCGCGCGGAAGGCCCTGCCCCGTCCGGAGGTGCGCAACCACAAGCTCGCCACGCTGGCCGCGCACTTCGGCACCGATATCCAGCCGGATCACCGCGCGCTGTCGGATGCCCGTGCGACGGTCGGGGTGCTCCACGGTCTCTTCGAGATCCTGGGCTCCGACGGGGCGACGACGCTCGAGGACCTCACGACTGTCCGGACACGCGGATGGTCGCAGCGCCGGCGCAAGGCGCAGCTGGCGAAGGGGTTGCCGCACGCGCCCGGCGTCTACACCTTCCTCGACGGCGCGCGCAGGGTCCTGTACATCGGATCCAGCGCGGACATCGCCACACGGGTGCGCTCGTACTTCACGGAGTCGGAGCAGCGCCGGCGGATGACAGAGATGGTGACCGCAGCGCAGCAGGTCACTCCCCTCGTGTGCGCGACGGCGCTCGAGGCCCGCGTCCGGGAGGTCCGCCTCATCGGCGAGCTGCAGCCGCCGTACAACCGGCGGTCGAAGAATCCGGACCGCCGACACTGGCTCGTCGAGACCGGCGGCGAGTTCCCCCGCCTGTCCGCGGTGCGGACGCTGACGCCCCAGCGGGTCGCGAGCGGCCGTCTGCTGGGACCGTTCCGGACAGCCGCCGCAGCGCGGGACGCGAAAGCACTCCTCGAGGCGGTCATGCCCCTCAAGACGTGTTCCCAATCACCCCGCGCAGCCGCCGCCACCCCGTGCGCGGCGGCTCAGGTGGGGCGCTGCCACGGCCCGTGCGCGGGACAGACGGACGCGGAGGCGTACGCAGAGTCGCTCGGGGCCCTGCGGGACCTCTACACCGGGGTGATGGAGGGGTTCCTCGATGCCGCGCGCCAGCGGATCGGCGAGCTCGCAGCCCAGGAGAGGTACGAGGCCGCGGGTGCGGCACGCGACGCGGTGACCGCGATCCTGTCCGCGACGGCCCGCGCGGCCACGCGTGACGGGCTGCGGGCGATCGAGCAGCTCGTGGCCGTGGAACCGCGTGAGGACGGCGGCTGGGACCTGGCCGTCGTGCGGCACGGTCGACTGGCCGCGGCCGGCACCTGCGCGCGCACGGCAGACCCGCGGCCCGCGATCGACGCGCTTCTGCAGACCGCGGAGTTCGTCGCGCCGCACGACCCCCTGGCGCCCGCGACCACGGACGAGGAGACTGACCTGCTCGCCGCATGGCTGTCGGGAGGAACCGTCAGGCTGGCAGCGGCCTCGTCCGGCTGGAGCGTCGCTGCGCGGGGGCCGGAGGCGGCCCGGGTGAAATGGGCCGCGCGGACGCGACCGCAGGGCTGACGGGCTGCACGGCGACCGGGCTGCTGCCCGGCCGGTCTCGGATCAGCGGTCCTCGGCGGCCAACCGCTGCGATGCGCTGATCATCGCGTCCAGCTTCGCCTGGCCGGCACCGGAGTCCAGGGACTCCCGGGCGACGTCCAGCTTCGTCCGCAGCCTCTCCAGCAGCGGCCCGTCCGCCACGGGGTCGGCGGCGACCAGAGCAGCAGCGGCGTTGAGCAGGACGATGTCGCGCACCGGACCGGCCTCCCCCGCCAGGGTCCGCCGCATGACCGACGCGTTGAACTCCGGGTCACCGCCGCGCAGATCCTCCTT
>DWZY01000166.1 GCA_019117325.1 Candidatus Brevibacterium intestinigallinarum | reverse complement strand
ACGCGGCGGCCGCACCCGCCTGATCTCCTCGGCGCACCACGCCATCCCTATACTCGGAATCGACCGGTGCACCCCACGGAAGAGCCAACCGTCACATGACAGGTTTCAACAACGAGCCCCCGCCGCTCACGAACACAGACATCGCGATCCTCAGCACCCTGGGGCTCCAGAAGAAGCTCGATTCGGGCCAGGAGCTCTCGCCCGACGATCTCCAGCTGGTGCCGCGACATATGCTCCGGCCCATCCGACCCCTCATCGATCCGCAGTCCGAGCGAATGGTGGCGTCCGGCCCATGCCGGCTCGTCATCTGGGATTCACCCGGCGACGGGTCGCACAATGCCGCGGGAGCACCGCTGCTCTTCACTGGCACCGCGAATTCCATGGGTATCGCCTACGGCGTGGGCGCCGCCGCGGGCACGGTCGCCATGAACGTCATGGGCGCGCGCAGGGCGAAGCAGGATGCAGTGCAGCGGTGGATGGACTACATCCCCCACGGCGCCGCCACCGTGAGCACCCACGGCTTCTACGTCGAATCGCAGGAGCACGGACTGCTGCACTGGCAGTGGGAACTATTCAGCACCGCCGAATGGATCGAGCCCTCGACTGTCGAGCTGACCCTCCAGACGGACGAGGGGTCCGTCCGGTGCCGGTTCCTGTCCGACTGGGCAGAGCTCGTTTTTGTCTCCTGGGTCCAGGTGTGCCACCCGCAGCATCCGGGGAAGTACACGTGGTTCCACCAGGACTGGATCGAGCGGGTCCGGAACATCACCGGCATCGATCCGTTCACCGAGCAGCCAGTCGACGAGCTGGGCGGCTGACGGCCGGGACGAACCACCGGACACCCGCCGGGCACGATGCGCTCGCGTCGCAGGGTCGGCAGGCCAGCGAGCGGGCGGGTCAGCCGGCCGAAGGGGTCAGGGAATCACCGACAGGTCGTCTCCGTGCAGAGCTGCGAACGTATCCCCCTCGAATCTGACCTGCACCAGGTTCCGGCCGGCGCTCTCCGGCGTGTACCACTCATCGCCGGAGACGACGCTCACCGACTCGACCTCAGCGTCCTCTCCCGCCTGGACCGCCTCGCGCGCGGCCTCGATGTATTCGTCGAGGCTGTGGTCGAGGTCCTCCGGGCGAAGGTGGGTCACGCCGTCGGCGGGCTCCTCACTGACGAAGTGCACGGATCCCACCGTGTCCCGGCCGAGGTAGACGGAGTACGTCGCCCCGTCCTCCCCCGAACCAGTGACGAACGCGGTGTCGGGGGTCAGGTGGATCCGCTCGATCGCCACGAGCTCTGCGGCCTCCGCACGCTCCAGGGCGTGGGCGATCGCCTCGTCATCCAGGTTGTCGACCGATTCGATCGCCATCGCGACCTCGGGCGCCTCCCACCCGTCCGGTGCTCCACCGTCGCCCGCTCCCTGCTCCCCCGCACTCGTGTCGTCTGCTCCGGACCAGGCCTCGACGGGGCCGGAGTTCACGACGATCGCATGGGTGATGACCCCGGCGAGGAGCCCGGCGGCCACGCCGGCCACAGTCAGCCGACCCATCCGCAGCTTCGCTGTCCGGGACCGTTCAGTCCTGCGCCCCGCAGTCCTGCGCGGCGGGGTGAAGGGCACGTCCGCGACGAGGCGATCGAGGCGGTCGAAGGTCGGCGCCGTCTCCACCTGCGACAGCCGCTCCTCGTACAGCTCGTCGGTGAGCCGCCCCTCCGCGACCGCCTGGGCGAGCGCTTCCGTGTAGGGCGCCCGCTCCGCGCGCGACGGACGCAGGTGACGCTGCTGGACCGACCTGGACGACGTGCTCACTCCATCACCTCCAGGACCCGGGATCCGTCGAGCGTCCACACGACGCGGCCGCCGCCCCCGCCGTACTCGTCGGTGGCCAGCCACGCTTCCACGACCGGTTCCTCCGGATCCACGCCCGCATAGCCCTCGTCGGTGTGGTCCGCGTCGACCTCCAGACGGTCCACGGGCAGGCCCGTGTCGCCCGTGTGCTCCTCGTAGACCTGCGGGGCGGCGAGCGCGATCGCGGTGAGCACATCGACGTCGAGGTCGTCCACATCCACGAGCGGCGGCGCCTCCTCGTCCGTGTACAGGCTGCCGGGCGTCCGCGCGGTCGTCCCGTTCTCGTGCAGGAACACCGTGTCGTACGCGGTGCCGCTGGCCGTGGGGATCATGAGGAAGACCGCGTGCGTGCGGATGCTCACGCTGGTCGCGTCCTCGTTCTTCGCGGCGAACTCCACACCCCGCGCCACGTGCCGGTAGTCCAGCACGTCCGAGGGCGGGATCGCCGCCTGGGCCTCAGCGCCACTATCCGCCTCTGCGATCGCGTCGTCGTGTCCGACCGGCTCCCCGTCCGCGCGTGCGGCGGAACCCGTCATCGCGCCCACCCACACGCCCGCAACCAGGGGCAGCACCAGCATGGCGGCGACGACGAGACCGGCCCGACGACTCAGGGCGGGCTGGCCACCGGCGCCGAGGCTGGACCCAGTCGATGCTCCCGCCCCGGCTGCACGTCCTCGTCCGGCGGCCCCGCCTTGTCCGGCCAGTGTTCCCCGCCCGGCCGCGCTCCCCTCAGGTCCCCCGACGGGAACCGGGATGGAGCCTCGCGGCAGGTCGGAGATGAGTCCCTCCAGGTCCCGCAGCGTCGTCGCCTCCTGCAGGAGCTGCAGGCGCACCTCGAAGTCGTCGTCCGTCAGCCGCCCCTGCGCGTATCCCTCGGAGAGGACGTCACGGTAGGCGTCGCGCTGGGCGAACGACGGGCGTTCGGAGAGCCGAGGGATCGACATGCCACCATTCTGACCTATGGCGCGGGGCCTCAGGAGCCGCGTCTCGGCGGGGTTCACCAGTGGTCGGACCGCCGGCCACGGCGCCGCGGGCACTCACCTCATCGC
>DWZY01000165.1 GCA_019117325.1 Candidatus Brevibacterium intestinigallinarum | reverse complement strand
ATCGTGTTCCCCAGAGCCAGGTTCGGTGCCGCGAACCGGGCCACCTGGTAGTAGGGGAAGTTCCACGGCATGATGCCCAGCAGCGAACCCACCGGCTTGCGACGGACGTACGCCTCCTCATCCGGGCTGGTCCCGCGCAGCGGCTCGTCCTCCATGAAGGACTCCGCGTGATCCGCGAAGTACCGGTAGATCAGCTGGCACAGCTTGATCTCGCCCTTCGCCTCCGGGATCGCCTTGCCCATCTCCACATGGATGATCTCCGCGAGCTCATCAATCCGCTCACCATAGATATCCGCGACCTTCGTCAGGATCGCGGCACGCTCTGCCACGGTGGTCTGCGACCACGACGCGAACGCATCCGCGCTGCGCTGCTGCGCGTCCGCGATCTGCTCATCCGTCGCGGTCGGATACGTCTCCACCACTTCACCGGTAGCCGGGTTGAGGACCTGATAGATCGACATTGAACACTCCTCCACGTGGGGTATCGGCACAGCCGGTCTCGAAGCCGACTAGTGTGGCTCCCACGTTAGGCGGGTCACACTCGTGAGGCAAAGGCCGTCCGACCAGTGGCACAGCGACCGTCCGCACTGCGGCGGATCGCCGGGCCACCGCAGGCGCCTGCATCGCCGCCCGCCAGCTGCCCGATCCGTCCCCCGCCCCATCTGGAGGAACCATGTCCCGCACCGAGGATCTCGCCCGCCGCTACTACACCGTCGTCGACGCAGGTGATGCGGACGCGACCATCGCGCTGTTCGCGCCCGAGGCCACGTACGACCGTCCCGGCTACGACACCCTGACCGGTCCGCAGATCGGGGAGTTCTACCGCGGTGAGCGGGTCATCGTGTCCGGTGCGCACACGGTCGACGAGATCATCGCGGACGACACCCGCGCCGCCATCCGCGGCACCTTCGAGGGCGTCCTCAAGGACGGCTCCCAGGCGCGCGAGGGCTTCGCGGACTTCATGGAGTTCGACGAGGAGGACCGCATCCGCACGCGGACCACGTTCTTCTTCCGCGCCGCGGTCTGAGTCTCGCTTCGGGGCGGGGGCTCCGCTCACGGCACGACCGCGAGCGGACGCGCGCGCTCCGCTGATCTCCCGGTCCCGTCAGCCCTCGGGCGGCGCTTGGTCCTGCACCTGGTCCTGGTCCCCGCCGGCGCCGCCAGGCGCCCGCAGCCGAATGATCGCCTCCTGGACGCGGTCGCGCTCGCGGGCGATGCCGGGCTCCGGCGGGAGTCCGTAGGCGGCCTCGACCTGCTCGAACACCGGGGCCATGCCGGCGTCGCTCAGGTCCGGCTCGTGCAGGTCGATCTGCGCGAAGGACGGGCCGATGTGCTCCATGAACCCGCGCAGGCCGGCCTCGCCCCCGCCCAGGTGCATGCCCTCGAGCGGTCCCACCGCCGCCCAGCGCAGCCCCAGGGAGTTCGTCACGACCGCGTCGAGGCCGGCGGCGTCGACGACCCCCGATTGGACGAGGTGAACCGCCTCCCGCAGCACCGCGTTCTGCAGGCGATTGCCCACGAAGCCCCGCGCCTCACGGGCGAGCGCCACCGGAGTGCGGCCATACGCGCGGTACGCCGCGAGCGCCCGGTCGACGGCCTCGGGCGCGGTCCGCTCTCCCGGCACCACCTCGACGAGCGGCATGATGTGCGGCGGGTTGAAGGGGTGCCCGATGAGCATGCGGGCGGCCGCGTCATCGTCCAGCGACTGCGCGATGCGCGTGGGCAGGATCGCGGACGACGAGGACAGCAGCAGCGCGTCCTCCGCCGCGGACTCGGCCAGCTCGACGAACAGCGCCGCCTTGTCCTCCGGGCGCTCGGGTCCGCTCTCCTGCACGAGGTCCGCACCGTCCGCCGCGTCAGACGCGGAGTCCGCGCAGTCGACGGCGCCCGGTGCTGCCCCGGCGGCTGCGGCTGCGGTCCGCACGACGTCCTCGAGGTCGGGACGCGGATCGAAGACGCGCACGCGGGAGCCGTGGGAGGCGAAGAGCCGCACCCAGGACAGGCCGATCGTGCCGGCTCCGATGACGGCGACGCGGGCGGGTGGCTGCAGACTGTGGGAAGGTGACAGGTCCATGCGCTCACGGTAGACGGTTCCCCGCTCTCAGGCTCCCGCGGTGGCACAATGGGTGAATGGAGACACCGGTCGCATCACAGGTCAGCCAGGAGCAGCTGGCCGCCGCAGAGGATCAGCTCCGCGAGGCTCTGGACGACGCGCGCATCGAGGTGCGCATCATCGAGTCCGCGCAGGAGGCCGCCGACGCCTCGCTCCTGCTGGACGAGGTGTGGAACGTGACCGGATCCGGCACGACCGTGCTGGAACCCAGCCTCTTCATCGCGCTGGCCCACGCCCGCAATTACACGGCTGCGGCCTTCGACCGCGACAGCGGTCAGATGCTGGGGGTGACGGTGGGCTTCTTCGCCGCTCCCGTGGGCACGTCGATGCACTCGCATGTCGCCGGTGTGCGCCACGAGGCCGTGGGCCGCGGGATCGGCGCCGCGATGAAGCTGCACCAGCGGCTGTGGTGCCTGGAGCACGGCATCACCCGCATGACGTGGACCTTCGACCCGCTCATCGCGCGCAACGCGCACTTCAACCTGGCACGGCTGGGCGCGTCCCTCGTCGAGTACCACGCGGACTTCTACGGCCAGATGCGCGACGGGGTGAACGCGGGCCAGGCCTCGGACCGCGTCTTCGTCGACTGGGATCTCACGGCCGCGCCCTCACCGTCGCTCACCGACCCGGACGCCGAGGCCGTGGCCGCCGTCCGCATCGACGACGACGGCCGTCCGCAGGAGCTTGACGTGCCCCGTGAGGCGCCGGTCGTGTCGATCGAGATCCCCAGCGACATGGAGACCCTGCGCGGGACGGATCCGCAGCTGGCGGCCGTGTGGCGTGAGGCCGTCCGCCGGGCCTTCGTGGAGCTCATGGCGGACGGCTGGCAGGTGAGCGGCTTCCGTCGCAGCGGGGCCTACCTGCTGACGCACCCGTAAGGCGCGCCAGCGGTCGCACCCCGGTGCGTCACCGGTGCGCGTCCGCGACATCCGGACAGCAGGAGGGCCGCCCCGGTCGACCCGGGGCGGCCCTCCTGTGCTCTGTGCGCTCAGCAGCGCCGCGCGCTCAGCCCTGCAGAGCGGTGAAGAGGTCCGTGCGCAGCGCCGCGGGATCCATGTCCGGCGACGGCTCCGTCGTGTAGACCTCCCAGAACGGCGTCCCGGGCGGGGTGCCCTGCGCGGCGAGCGCCCCCATGAACGTCTGCCACGCCTCGCCCAGTCCGTCATATCCGCCCAGGTGCGCCGCCGTCGCGATACGACCGCCGGGCAGCGACGAGGACTGCGCGACGAGCGCGAACTCCTCACCGGTCTCCAGCTGCAACGCGCCCAGGTCCGCCGTGCCCTCGAGCACGCGATCCACGGGGATGCCCACCTCCAGGTCGACGGTCTCCCCCGGCACCCGGGTGTACAGCGCGAGCGCCGGACCCACCGGCTGCACGCCGGCCTGCCCCAGGGCGGGGAAGAGGCGGGTGAAGACCGCGTCGAACAGCTGCGGCAGCTGCGCAGCCGGGAAGCCCTCGACGCGCACCGCGGCCGTGACCTGCTCCGGAGCGTCGATGACCGCCGGAGCCTGGGGCGTGGGCACCCCCTCACTCATGACGCGTCCTCGCCCAGGTGCTGCGAGCGCAGCACCTTCTTGTCGAGCTTGCCCACGGACGTGCGCGGCAGCTCGGCGACGAACTCGATCGTGTCCGGCAGCTGCCACTTCGCGAAGGTCTTCAGGAGTCCCTCGCGGATCTCATCCGCAGTCACGGACTCTCCGTCGCGCAGCACGACGTAGGCGGCGGGCCGCTCGTCCCACTTCTCGTCCGGCACCGCGATGACGGCGGCCTCGAGGACGCGTGCATCGTCCATGATCGAGTTCTCCATGTCGATCGAGGAGATCCACTCGCCGCCGGACTTGATGACGTCCTTGAGGCGGTCGGTCAGCTTGAGGTACCCGGCCTCGTTCATGACGCCCACGTCGCCGGACTTCCACCAGTCCCCGTCGAACCGCTCCGCGTTGTCGTCCAGCTTGTGGTAGGCCTGCGTGATCCAGGGGCCGCGGATGAGCACCTCGCCCATGGATGTCCCGTCGTGCGGCAGATCTTCGCCCGTGGGGTCGACGATCCGCAGCTCCACGCCCATGACGGGGATGCCCTGCGAGCGCTTGAGCTGCCACGCGGCGTCCTCGTCGAGGTCGCCCAGCTCCGGCTTGATCTCCCAGTTGACGGACACGACGGGAGTGGTCTCCGACGCGCCGTAGGCGTGGATGACCTCTGCACCCGTCAGGTCGCGGAAGCCCTTCATGAGCGACACCGGCGGCTCCGTCGATCCGCTGATGAGGCGGGCACGCGACAGGTCCGGGGTCGTGTCCTGCGCGCGGATGTACTCGAGCAGGCCGGAGAAGATCGCGGGCGCACCGTTGGCGACCGTCACCTCCTCGTCGACGAACGCCTTCGCGATCGCGCCCATGTCGTCCGCGGAGAAGCGGCCCGGCAGCACGAGCTTCGCGCCGGCGCCCACCGCCATCTGCGGGAAGCCCCACGAGAGGACGTGGAACATGGGCGTGATCGGCATGACGACGTCCGTGTAGCCGACCTTGAGGCCGGCCGTGATCGCCATCGTGTGCAGGTAGGAGGCGCGGTTCGAGTAGTACACGCCCTTGGGCTTGCCCGTCGTCCCCGTCGTGTAGCCGGCATACGCCGCGGTCGACTCCTCCACCTGCTCGAAGTCGTAGACCTCCGGCTGCTCGCTCATGAGGTCCTCGAGGAAGACCGCGTTCTCCAGCGTCGTGGAGACCTCCGAGGACGGCGAGTCCGTGGCGATGATCCACTGCTTGACGTACGAGGCCTCGGCCAGCTTCTCCGCGATCGGCAGGAGGGACTCGTCGACGATGACGAACTGGGCCTGCGAGTGGTTGACGACGTACCCCAGGTCCGCCTCGCCCAGGCGCAGGTTCAGCTGCACCATCGTCGCGCCCAGGCCGGGCACCGCGAAGTAGGCCTCGAAGTGGCGGCGCGAGTTCCAGTCCAGCACGCCCACGGTGCTGCCCGCACCCACACCCAGCGACTCGAGCGCGTGGGCCATGCGGTTGACGCGCGTCCACTCGTCCCCATACGTGCTGCGGGCCCATTCGCCGTCCGAGGCACGGTGGACGACCTCTGTGCGGGGGAAGTTCACAGCAGCGTGGCGCAGGAGCGACAGCACGTTCAGCTGGTAGTCGTCGCCCATCGTCGATGGGATTCCTCGAAGCATCGAAACCTCCGGTGAGTGCAGTTCGCGGCAAACAGAACGCGCGTGTGAGGCCTGCCCCCTGTGAGGCAGGTCTCACACGCGCGGGTGTGACTCAGAATACGGTGTAACCGCCGTCGATCACCAACTGCTGCCCGTTGACGAACGAGGAGCCGTCGCCGGTGAGGAAGACGGCCGCCGCAGCGAAGTCGTCCGGGGTGCCCCACTGGCGGAACGGCACGCGCGAGATCACCTTGTCCGTGAACTTCTGGTTGTCCACGGACTTCTGGGTCATCTCCGTCTCGATCCAGCCCGGCAGGATCGCGTTCGTGCGGATCCCCTCGCGTGCGTATTCGGTCGCGAGGCCGCGCATGAGCGAGAGGACCGCGGCCTTCGTCGCCCCGTAGAGGGTGTTCCGCGTGGGCGCCTCGATGCCGGCCAGTGAGGACACGAGGACGAGGGACCCGCCCTCGCCCTGCTCCATGAGCGTCCGGACCGCCGCCTGGCAGCTGAGGATGACGCCCTCGACGTTGACCGCGGACACGCGCCGCCAGTCGTCCAGCGTCAGCTCGTGCAGGCGCCCGTACGCGCCGGACACGCCCGCGTTGGCGATGAGCGTGTCGAGGCGGCCGAACCGCTCGAGCGTCGCCGCCATCGCGGTCGTCACGTCCTCCTCGCGGGCCACGTCCGCCGTGAACGCCTCGGCGGTGCCGCCCAGGCCGCGCAGCTCCTCGACGGCCGCCGCGT
>DWZY01000164.1 GCA_019117325.1 Candidatus Brevibacterium intestinigallinarum | reverse complement strand
TGGTCCAGGACATGGTCGCCACGTCGAAGGCGGAGCTGGAGGCGGCCCGCCTGCTGACGCTGCAGGCGGCGTGGAAGATGGATCAGGGCGGCACCGCGGCCGCGCTCACGGACATCGCGATCATCAAGTTCTGGGGCGCGCAGGTCCTCTACAACGTCATCGACCGCGCGATCCAGGTGCACGGCTCGCTGGGGATCACCGGCGACCTCCCGCTGGAGGAGATGTACCGCAACGCGCGGGCCGCCCGCATCTACGACGGCCCGGACGAGGTCCACAAGGTCACGGTCGCGCGCCGCGTGCTGCGCGACTACGAGCCTTCCGCGGTGCCCACCGAGCACATCCCCACCCGCACGGAGGAGGCGAAGAAGAAGTTCGCCGCGCTCCTCGAAGCGGTCTCCTGATGGTCGCGGACGCGGATCGCGGCCGTGACTCCGGCGCTGGCCCCGACCTGGACTCCAGCGCAGACTCCGACTCGGCGTCGGCGGCGGAGCACGCACGGCAGGCGGGCCTGGACCTCCCCACGCTCCAGGAGTGGCTGCGGGGACAGCTGGGGCCGGGCGAGCTCGAGGAGCCGGACTTCCTCACCGGTGGCACCCAGAACGTGCTGCTGGGCTTCACCTGGAACGACGAGCGTCTCATCTACCGCGGGCCGCCGGTCAACAAGCGGAAGAACTCGGACACGATTATGCTGCGCGAGGCCCGGGTGCTCGCCGCGCTCGCGGGCAGCCCGGTCCCGCACCCGGAGTTCATCGCTGTCTGCGAGGACCTCGACGTCCTGGGCAATGCGTTCTTCATCATGCGCGCGGTCGACGGGTTCAACGGGGTCGCGGAGGTCCCGCCGCACGTGCAGAGCGATGAGTCCTGGAAGCACGCGATGGGTCTGTCGCATGCGCGGGCCGTCGCGCAGCTGGGCAATGTCGACCACGAGGCGGCGGGGCTGACCGGCTTCGGCCGTCCGGACGGCTGGCTGGAGCGCCAGCCGGGTCGGTGGGTCGGCCAGCTGGAGAGCTACCGGGAGTTCGAGACGTGGGAGGGGCTCGACCACCCGGGTCTCCGGGAGATCCCCGCCTGGCTGGAGGAGCGGATGCCCGCCCGGCGGCACAGTGGGATCCTCCACGGGGACTGCCATGCGGGCAACGTCCTGTTCCGACACGACGCGCCGGAGGTGGCGGCGCTCGTCGACTGGGAGCTCAGCACATTGGGGGATCCGCTGCTGGACCTGGGCCACCTGCTGGCGTCCGGGCACGGGCACCAGCTTCCCGGTGCGCCGGACAAGGCGGAGACGGTCGAGGCTTACGCGGAGGTGAGCCGCTGGGACGTCACGGACGTCGACTTCTACCACGTGCTCGCCTGCTTCCGGTTCGGCTCGATCCTCGAGGGGTCGAAGGCCCGCGCGTCCGCCGGGCTGGCACCGGAGTCGGTGGGCGAGCGGCTGCACGCGCGCACCCTGTCACTGTTCGACCAGGCGATGGAGGTCATGGGATGACGCAGGAATGGGCATTCGACTTCACCGACCGGACCGTGGTCATCACGGGCGGGTCGCGGGGTCTGGGATACGAGATGGCGCGCGCGTTCTCCTCCCTGGGGGCGCATGTCGTCATCGCCTCCCGGAAGCTGGACGCGTGCGAGGCCGCGGCCGCGCGGATCACGGAGGAGACGGGCGGACGGGTGAGTCCGTACGCTCTCCAGGTGACGGACTGGGACCAGTGCACCGCGTTCGCCCAGACGGTGTGGGACGACCGGGGCGGAGTGGACGTGTTGGTGAACAACGCCGGCTCATCCCCGCTGTACGACTCGCTGACGGACATCAGCGAGACGCTGTTCGACAAGGTCATCGGCCTCAACCTGAAGGGGCCGTTCCGCCTGTCCGCGCTGCTGGGGGAGAGGATGGTGGAGGCCGGGGGAGGGGCGATCGTCAACATCTCGTCCATCGCCTCGCAGAGCCCCCGGCCGGAGACCCTGCCCTATGCGGCGGCGAAGGCGGGCCTGAACGCGGCGACGACAGCGCTGGCCCAGGCGTACGGCCCGTCCGTCCGCGTCAACGCGGTCGTCCCCGGCACGTTCCTCACGGACGTGTCGAAGCACTGGGACCAGGACGACTTCCAGGAGCGCGCCCGGACGTTCGCCGCGCAGCGCGGCGGTGAGCCGGACGAGATCGTGGGCGCGGTGCTGTACCTGTCCTCGCCGCTGGCTTCCTACACGACTGGGGCGCAGCTCACTGTCGACGGCGGCGCCTGAGTCAGTCCAGCGACAGGAACCGGCTGAGCTCTGCGAACGTCTCGCGCACCACGGTGTAGTGGGCCCATCTCCCGCGCTGTTCGCGGGTCAGGAGGCCTGCGTCGACGAGCTTCTTGAGATGGTGGCTGATCGTGGGTTGGCTGATGTCGAGGACGTCGATCAGGTCGCAGGCGCAGACTGAGTCGCACCCCTGGGCCACGACGTGCGAGAGGACGCGCAGCCGTGTGGGGTCGGACAGGGCCTTGAGCTTCGTCGCCATGCGGTCGGCGTCCGCGATCCCCAACGGCGTCGCGTTCATCGCGCAGCATTCTGCCGCTGCTCCGAGGTGCGATTCTCCGCTCTGCACTGGGCTGTCCACTGACGTACTCATCACGCCAGCATACATTGACCGTCATCGATGTGTGCGTCTAGCCTGTCGCATAGACATTCATCGATACAAGGGGGGCGTGCCGATGAGCACCACTGCGACGACGGCTGCGCAGAAGGCGACGCCGGTGGCGAACGAGATGTCCTTCCTCGACCGGTGGCTGCCGGTCTGGATCCTGGCGGCCATGGCCGTCGGCCTGCTGCTGGGGCGGTTCGTGCCCGGACTCGACACGGCATTGGATGCGGTGAAGATCGGCGGGATCTCGGTGCCGATCGCCCTCGGACTGCTGGTCATGATGTATCCGGTGCTGGCGAAGGTGCGGTACGACGAGATGGACCGGGTGACCGGGGACCGGAAGCTGTTGACCCTGTCGCTGTTCCTCAACTGGATCATCGGCCCGGCCTTCATGTTCGCGCTCGCCTGGGTCTTCCTGCCCGATCTGCCGGAGTTCCGCACCGGCCTCATCATCGTGGGGCTCGCCCGCTGCATCGCGATGGTCTTCATCTGGAACGACCTGGCCTGCGGTGACCGGGAAGCGGCGGCGGTGCTCGTCGCGATCAATTCCGTCTTCCAGGTCGTGGCCTTCGGTGCGCTGGGGTGGTTCTACCTGCAGGTGCTGCCGTCCTGGTTGGGGCTGGAGACCACCTCGGCGCAGTTCTCCGTGTGGGCGATCGTGGCCTCGGTACTGGTCTTCCTCGGCATCCCCCTGCTGGCTGGCTTCCTCACCCGCGTACTGGGAGAGAAGGCCAAGGGTCGCCACTGGTACGAGGAGACGTTCCTGCCGATGATCGGCCCGTGGGCGCTCTACGGGCTGCTCTTCACCATCGTGCTGCTGTTCGCGATGCAGGGTGAGGCGATCACGTCGCAGCCGCTGGACGTGGCCCGGATGGCCGTGCCGCTGCTCCTGTACTTCGTGCTCATGTTCGCCCTCAGCCTGTTCGCCTCGAAGGCGGTGGGACTGAACTACGCGAAGTCGACCAGCGTGGCCTTCACCGCGTCGGGCAACAACTTCGAGCTGGCCATCGCGGTGGCGATCGGCACCTTCGGCATCACGTCCGGCCAAGCACTGGCGGGCGTCGTCGGCCCGTTGATCGAAGTCCCCGTCCTCGTCGGCCTCGTCTACCTCGCGCTCTGGCTGGGCCCCAGGCTCTTCCGCAACGACCCGACCGTCCCGAACCGATCCGTCCCAGGAGACCACTCATGACCGGCAAGCCCAGCGTCTTGTTCGTCTGCGTCAAGAACGGGGGCAAGTCCCAGATGGCCGCTG
>DWZY01000163.1 GCA_019117325.1 Candidatus Brevibacterium intestinigallinarum | reverse complement strand
CCGCTGGGCTCGAGGCCGCCCGCGTCACCGCGGTCCGCGGACACGACGTCACCCTGCTCGAGGCCTCGGATGCCCATGGCGGGCAGCTGGCGATCGCGGCGCGGTCGGAGCGGCGGCGGGACCTCATCGGGATCGTCGACTGGCGGCTGCAGCAGGTGCGCAAGCACGGTGTCGACGTGCGGTTCGGCGTCTACGCGGACGAGGAGACGGTGCAGTCGCTGGCACCGGAGGTCGTCATCATCGCGACCGGCGGTGTTCCGGACACGGAGGTGTGTACAGGCAGCGAGCACGTGCTGGATGTCTGGGACGTCATGACGTCCCCGGTGGCCGCGGGACAGCTCGTCCTCGTGTTCGACAATCACGGCTCGTATCCCGCGCTCGATGCCGTCGAGCGCCTGGCGCGCGGCGGGGCGGAGGTCATCTACTCCACGCCGGAGCGCACCATCGCCGTCGATGTGGGGTCGATGAACTCACCCGCCTACCTGCGGCTCATGGCCGAGCACGGCGTGCAGACACGCCTGACAGAACGGCTCATCGCGGTCGAGGAGATCGAGGCCGGCCTCCGGGCGACGCTGCGCAGCGAGTACGCGGACACGGACGCGGTCCTGGACGTCGACGCGATCGTCGTCGACCACGGGACGATCCCCAACGATGAGCTGTACTGGGGACTGCGCGAGGGCTCCCGCAACCGGGGTGCGATCGACCACGACGCGTTCGTCGACCCGCTGGGAGCGCTGCGTCTGCGGGAGTCAGCGGGAAGCGACGGGGACAGCGCGCCGGACGACGAGCGCTATGCGCTGTTCCGCATCGGCGATGCGACCACCAGCAGGAACGTCCACGCCTCGATCCTCGACGCACTGCGGCTGGGGCTGCTGGTCTGACGCGACCGTCTACGCCCCGACCTCGCGCACATGCGATCACCAGCGAGGACTCATCACCGCTCCGCGGCAGGCTCCTCGCGCTCCCGCATGAGGGCCGCGACGTCGTGGTGCTCCTGGCGCTCTGATCGATCCAGCTGCGCGGCGGTGACGTGCCGGTCCTCCTCGGAGCGGTTCTGCCCCAGCTTCTCCTTCGCCTGCGCCTCATCGACGCGGATCCGAAAGCCCAGCACTGCGGGCAGGAGGCGGTCGATGCGATCGTGCGCAGCCTCATCCGGCTCCCACGCCCCGGCCGCAGGCTCCTTCCGCTCCTCGTGGACCCGGATGAGATCGACGAGGTGCGCTCGCGTGTCCGCCGGCTCCATCGGCTCCGCCTGACCGCGCAGGTGGGCGACGGCGTAGTTGTAGGTGGGCAGTCCCACGTCCTCGTACCAGTCCGGGCTCACATAGGCCCGCGGCCCGTGGACGATGCACAGGACCCGGTCGCCTGCCGCGACGGCATCGGCGACCGGATCCGCCCGCGGTACGTGACCCAGCAGGACCAGGCTCCCGTCAGGTTCCTCCTCGAGGAGGAGCGGCAGGTGCGCGGCGCGCAGCGGGTCCTCCGCGACGACGGTGGCCAGCGATTCTGCACTCACGAGCTCTGCGAGCGCGCGGCGGGTGTCCGCCTCGAAGAGAGGGTTGATCCACATGGCCCTCACGGTACTCGCCTGTGATGGCGCTCACTCTGCGAGCAGCCCCCGGATGTCCTCCGCCGTGAGCGTCTGCGAGAAGCCGCCGTCCCCGCTGCCGTCGTCCCACAGCGCATCGGTCAGTGCGGTCTTGCGGCGCTGGAGGTCCAGCACCTTCTCCTCGATCGTGCCGGCCGCGACCATCCGGTAGACGAGCACGGACGCCTCCTGCCCGATCCGGTGCACCCGATCGATCGCCTGCGACTCCGCCGCCGGATTCCACCACGGATCCATGAGGAACACGTAGTCCGCCTCCGTGAGCGTGAGCCCGAATCCGCCGGCCTTGAGGCTCAGCAGGAACACGCCCGCTCCGCCCGAGCGGAACCGCTCGACGACCTCCTCCCGCCGCCGGGTGGCCCCATCGAGCCGCACATGCTCGACCCCGCGCACGGTGAGCGCCTCGCCCACCCGGTCGAGGAACGACGTGAACTGGCTGAACACGAGCACCCGGTGGTTCTCCCCCAGCACGCGCTCCAGGTCCTCGAGCAGCGCGTGCAGCTTCGACGACGCAACGCCCGCGTGCTGCTGGCCGTCGACGATCGCGGGGTCCAGCGCGAGCATCCGCAGCAGCGTGAGCGACCGGAACACGATGAACCGCCCGCGATCCATGCCGGGCTCCCGCAGGTCGTCCAGCAGCCCCAGCACCTTCTTCCGCTCCCGCTGCAGCACCGCGTCGTACAGCTTCCGGTGCTCGGGCAGCAGCTCGATCGTGCGCACCTGCTCCTGCTTGGGCGGCAGCTCGCGCACCACCTGCTCCTTCGTCCGCCGCAGGACGAACGGCCGGATCCGCCGCTGCAGCAGCGCCATCCGGTGGGGTGCGACGCCGCGGGTGAGCGGCTTCGTGAAGTGCTCCCGGAACGACACGGGCGACGGGAACAGCCCGGGTGCGGTGAGCGACAGCAGCGCCCACAGGTCATCCAGCGAGTTCTCCACCGGCGTGCCCGTGATCGCCAGGCGGAACGGCGCCCGGATCCGACCCAGCGCATCGTGCACCTGCGTCGTCCGGTTCTTCGCGAACTGCGCCTCGTCGACGATGAGGCCGTCCCAGTCCTGCTCCGCGTAGTCGTCCGCGTCCAGCCGCAGCAGCGCGTACGAGGTCACGACGACGTCCGCACCCGCGATCTCATCAGCCAGGTCCGTCCGCCGCCGCGCGCGGGTCGCGTCGATGACCCGCACGTCCAGTTTCGGGGCGAACCGGGCGGCCTCCGTCCGCCACACCCCCACGACCGAGGCCGGGGCGACGACGAGGAACGGCGGGCTCCCAGCCGGGCCGGCCCCCTCCGCAACCGCCCGCGCACCCTCCCGCGACCGCACCTGCGCCTTCTCGCGTGCCCGCACGATGAGCGCGAGCGTCTGCACCGTCTTCCCCAGCCCCATGTCATCGGCAAGGATCCCGCCCAGCCCGTGATCGTGGAGCAGGCTCAGCCACGCGAACCCCTCCCGCTGGTAGTCGCGCAGCTCCGCGGTGAGCCCCGCGGGCACCTCCGGCTGCGGCAGCTCCGTCAGCCCCCGCAGGGCCTCCACGGTCTGTCGCCACGCCACGGCCTCGGTCGAGTGATCCGCCGCATCGACGAAGTCCTCCCACAGGCTCACCTGCACGCGCGAGATCTTCGGCGCCCGCGGATCCCACTCCCCTACCGCCTGCGCGCGGTCCAGCAGCTCCTTGAGCCGGTCGAACGCGGGATGGTCCAGCGACAGCAGCGACTTGTCCGTCAGCAGCAGCGTCTTCTGCCCCCGCGCCAGCGCCCGGAACAGGGTGGCGAACGGCACCGTCCGCCCGGCGACCGTCACCTGGAAGGCCAGATCGAACCAGTCGCGGTCCTCGGACTCCTCGCTCGTGACCGTCACGGTGGGCGGCTCCGTCAGCTCGCGGTAGTCGGGGCGCGCGCCGCTCACCTCGACGTGCACGCAGTCCATCTCCTCGAGCCGCGGCAGGACGCGGATCGCGAACTCCGCCGCGGGCACACCCGCGAGGTCCTCCTGCGGGACGGCCCCGGCCCCGGGCCAGACGGGTGCGGCCCGCGCACGGATGGCGGCCTCGGCGGCGGTGTCCCGCAGCGATCCCGACGCGGCGCTGAGTGAGGCCGCCGCACCCGAGGCCGCCTCCCCCACCGCTGTGACCGGCAGGTCCCGGCGTGGTCCGGTGTACCGCCACGACCAGTGCAGCTGGGCCGTGTCGCCCTCCCCGAACTCGACGAGCAGTGCCAGGCGCGGCGGCCGGGTCTCCGGCAGCTCGACGGACTCATCCTCGCTGGTGACAGGAGCGACGGAGCGCAGGACGGGATAGAACTCGTCCGTGAACTCCGCCGTGTCCCCCGCATCGACGACGAGCGGCTCGCGGCGGCGCATGAGGTCGAGCTCGTCCGCGCGGACGGGCTGCGGCAGGGGGGCGAGCGCCAACTCCAGCGTCGCACCCGCCGTGCTCAGCTCACCGGTCAGCGCCGCGAAGCCGTGCGCACCCACGAGGCTGAAGGCGTCCGCCCCGCGCCCGTCGATGGCGACCTCGGGCTGGACGTGGAGGCGGCCTCGGGCGTCGCGGTGCAGGTCGAAGCGCTTGGCGGCCCGCTGGCCCAGACTCACCGCGGTGAGCATGCCGTCGGGCACGAGCGCGACACCGGCCTGCGTCAGCCGCTCGAGCAGAGTCCACAGGAGCGGGCTGGGGTAGCGGTCCAGGCGCAGGACGCCCGCGTCGCCCGGGTTGAGGTTCTGCTCGTCGCGGGACAGGCGGTGGACCTGGTCCAGCAGCGCGCGCACCGGCTCGTCCGGCCCGCGGCCGCGCTGGGCGAAGGACCGCCAGGTGAGGCCGCCGCGGCGGTACGTGCCGGGCCGCGCGCCCTCCTCCACGGGGCGGATGCCCACGAACCAGGGGTCACCGGCCTCCAACTGCGCCCGCTCCAGCGGCTGGAGGTTCGAGGCGTAGAACCAGCCGCGCTCCTGGTCCGCGTACAGCTCGAAGGACAGCGCGAACCGGGTGGCCGGCCGCTCCTGGGCGGCCGCGCGGGCGACCGGCTCCAGCAGCCGCTTCCACTCCGGGTCGCGGCTCACGCGCGCAGTCGCTGCAGCAGGCGGTCGAGCGCTGCTCCCACCGCCGTGGGCGATTCGAGCTGCGGGGTGTGCCCCACGGACTCGTCGACGACGACGTGGGCGCGCGGGAACACGTCCCTCCACGCGGCCGCATCATCCGCGGACCGCTTGGGATCGAGGCCGCCGTGGAATACCTCAACGGGCAGACGCGGCAGGGTTCCCAGGGTGCGGAGGTCTGTCGCGGCCTGATCGGCCAGCACCTCCGCCGCCGGCGCCCCGCCCACGCGCTGCGCGTAGGCGACCATCCGGTCGATCCACTCCTGCGGGCTGCCGGGCGGCACGTTGCGCAGGGCGTGGCGGATCAGGACCTCCTCCGGCACAGGGTCCTCGAGCTCCTGGAGCATCGACTGCACGGAGGTGTGGCCGCGCATATCCGGGCCGGAGTCCAGGAGCACCAGCCCGCGCACCTGGTCCGGGAACGCGAAGGCCGCGGTGGCGGCGATCGCCGCACCGGTCGAGTGCCCCACGAGGACGCACGGCTCCTCGCCCGCTGCGGCCACCGCGGACCGCGCGGCACCGGCCAGCGTGCAGGGGCGCTCCTGCTCCATCCACGCGACCGCGACGGACTCGTGGCGCGAGGGCACCGGCACGTCCGCGAACGAGGCCGGGCTCAGGTGGGTGCCGGGGATGAAGACGACGACGAGGTCATCGACTCTCATCGTTCGACCAGGATCCCGTCGTCATCCGCCCACAGCATGCGGCCCGGCGTGAAGGTGACACCCCCGAAGTCCACCGGCACGTCCTGCTCGCCGGCACCGTCCTTCGCGGACTTCCGCGGGTTCGATCCCAGCGCCTTCACGCCCAGGTCCAGGGTGCGCAGGGCAGCACGGTCGCGGATCGCGCCGTGGATGATGACGCCCGCCCAGCCGTTCTCCACCGCCGAGGCCGCGATGAGGTCCCCCATGAGGGCCGATTCCAGCGACCCCCGTCCGTCGACGACGAGCACCGCGCCCTCTCCCGGGGTCGCCAGCAGCGCCTTCACGAGCGCGTTGTCCCGCAGGCAGCGGATCGTGCGGATGGGTCCCGCGAAGGCCGTCCGGCCGCCCAGGTCCTGGAACTGCAGGGCGCAGGAATCCAGCTCCTCACCCCGCTCGTCGTAGAGATCCGCGGTCGCGATCGACTGACGATCGCCGGTGCCTGTGTCCATGTGAGCCTCCATGTCTGCAGGGTACCGACCGGGACGGACTCGGTGTGAGTCCGGTCGCTACGATGGATGACGAGCGCGGATCCTGCGGGAATGACACCCTGCGGGACCAGCGACTGCGTCAGGAGGCGATCGTGAGCAACGTCGAGACGAAGCCGGCGGAGGTCCTCTGCCACAGCGAGGGACTGCCGGGCCCGGAGGCGGCGTGCGCCGGGGGCGCACCGGTCGAGCTGATCCGAGCGCGCGAGGTGCCGCTGGGCGGACCGCGCGCGATGCTGGTCCGCCGCACCCTCCCGCAGCGACAGCGCTCCCTCATCGGCGCCTGGTGCTTCGTCGACCACTACGGACCCACCGACGTGTCCGTCTCCGGCGGCATGGACGTCGCCCCGCACCCCCACACGGGACTGCAGACGGTCAGCTGGCTGTTCGAGGGCGCGATCGCCCACATCGACTCCGGCGGCGGCATGGGCACGGTGCTGCCGGGCGAGATCAACCTCATGACCGGGGGCACCGGCATCTGCCACTCCGAAGTGTCCCTGCCGGACACGGAAGTGCTCCACGGCGTCCAGCTGTGGCTGGCCCTGCCGGATGCGGTCCGCAACGAGCTCACCCGCGAGTTCGAGCACTTCGAGCCTCAGCCGGTCGCCCTGGACGGCGGCAGCGCCCTCGTCTTCATCGGCAGCCTGCTGGGCGAGGAGTCGCCCGTGCGCGTGCACTCACCGCTCGTGGGCGCCGAGCTGCGATTGGACCCCGGCGCGCTCCTGGACCTGCCCGTCGACGCCGCGTTCGAGCACGGCCTGCTCGTCGACTCCGGGGACGTCACCCTCGAGGGCGTCTCCGTCCCGCAGGCGACCCTGGGCTACACGGGCATCGGCAGCGAGCTCCTGCGCATCCACAACCGCGGTGAGACGCCCGCTCGCCTCATCCTCATCGGCGGCGAGCCGTTCGGCGAGGAGATCGTCATGTGGTGGAACTTCATCGGCCGCGACTCGGACGAGATCGCCCGCTTCCGCGAGGAGTGGCAGGCCGAGGGCGACCGCTTCGGCCGCGTCGAGGGCTACGTGGGCCACGGCGGCCCCGGTCGGAACCGGGACGGCATGGGCCGGCTCCCGGCCCCCGCCCTGCCGAACGTCCGCATGCGCGCCCGGAAGAACCCTCCGCCGGTCGTCCGGACGGACGACTGACCGACCACCCGACTGACCGACGACTGAGGAGCACACCATGACCGACCAGCAGCTGACCGACAAGACCGGCGCCGTCGTGACCGTCGAGCACGACGATGCCCGCGGCGCGTACGCTCTCGCCTTCGAGAACGGGGAGGTGGCCGGTCGGACCTTCCACATCCCCACCGCGGACGACGAATGGATCTTCTTCCACACGGAGGTCGACGACGAGTATTCGGGCCGCGGCCTGGGTGGAATCCTCGTGGGCCAGGCGATGACGGATGTCGCCCGGCAGGGGAGGACCGTCGTCCCGCTGTGCCCGTTCGTCAAGGGCTGGCTGGAGAAGAACGGGGACGACTTCGCTGCCGCCGGCGGCAGTGTCCGCGCCCCGCGACCCGGCGACCTCGACACGGTGCGCGCCGCGCAGAAGGGGGCCTGAGGCATGCGCAGACCCTTCATCGATCGTGAGATGCCGGACGTCTACACGGCGATGACGAAGGCGTCCGCGGCCTCGCGGAAGTCGTCCCACGAGGCCGGCCTGGACGACGACCTCATCGAGCTCATCAACGTCCGTGTCTCGCAGATCAACCGGTGCCTCACCTGCCTGAGCATCCACGTGCCCCGCGCGCGCCAGGCCGGGGTCCCGCAACGGCAGCTGGACCTCCTGCCGGCGTGGCGCGAGGCCGGGGCGAAGGAGTTCTCCGATCAGCAGCGCGCCGCGCTGGACCTGGCGGAGGCCCTCACGGTGCTGGACGAGGGTGCGGACCTGGACGGCCTCGCGGAGGCGGCTTCCGCGCACCTCACCCGGGCGCAGATCGCCGCGGTCCAGTGGACGACAACCCTCATCAACGCGTTCAACCGGATCTCGATCGCCAGCGGGCACCCCGCGCTCACCGTCAAGGAGTGACCGCGGTGACGGCCCGGGTACCAGGTTTCCGGGCCGTCAGCAGTGCTCCGCAGCCCCGTCACGCACCGGGCCGGTGGTCGAGTGCTCCGGTGTTCTCCCAGAGGTCCTTCGCCCATGCGGACCAGTCGTCGTCCGTGGAGTACCACTCGGGCAGCTCCTCCATGTCCCCACCGTCCTCGAAGCCCAGGTCGGCGACGCGCTGGGTCCACTTCTCCGTAAGCTCGTCGACCTGCTCGATGGTGCCCTCGGGAAGGTTCCCCGCCTCGATCTCCGCAGTGATCTGGCCGTCCAGGATCTGGGCCATCTGCTCCTGGAACTCGTCATCGAACTCCTCGATCGTCCCATCGACGCTGGCGATGTCCTCGACGTGCTGGGAGTTCGAGTCGACGTAGCTCTGCGCAGAACCGGCGGTCATC
>DWZY01000162.1 GCA_019117325.1 Candidatus Brevibacterium intestinigallinarum | reverse complement strand
CGGCATCGCGCAGTGCGGCCCGGCCGATGAGCACGACGTCCGCGTCGCCCGTCACCAGCACCTGCTCGGCCTGAGCACCGTGCGTCAGGAGGCCGACCGCGCCGGTCGTCGCGCCGGTGGCCGCGATCTCGCCGGCCAGCGGCACCTGGTAGCCGGGGCCCGCGGGGATCTGCGCGGGAACGTTGCCGGAGGAGGACACGTCGATGAGGTCGCAGCCCTCCTCCGTCAGGAGTGCCGCAAGCTCCGCGGCCTGCTCGACGTCGAAGCCCTGATCCTCCCAGTCCTCACCGGCCCATTCCGTGGCGGAGATCCGGACGAACACCGGCATGTACTCCCCCACCTCCTGGCGGACGGCGGCGTAGACTTCGCGCACCAGGCGGGTGCGTCCCTCGAAGTCGCCCCCGTACTCGTCGTCGCGCGTGTTCGACAGCGGCGAGAGGAACGAGTGGAGCAGGTAGCCGTGCGCGGCGTGGATCTCCACCGCATCGAATCCCGCGTCCACGGCACGGCGGGCGCCGGCGGCGAAGGCGGCCACGACCTCGGCGATGTCCTCCGTCGTCATCTGCACGGGCTGAGCCAGGTCCGGGTACGGGAGCTCGCTGGGTCCCAGCGGCGTCCAGCCGCCCTCCTCGACGGGGAGGACGCCCTTGGGGCCGCCGTAGAAGTTGGGGTGCGTGCTCGCCTTGCGGCCGGCGTGTGCCAGCTGGATCGCGATCGCGGCGTCCTGGCTGTGGACGAAGTCGACGACTCGCGTCCAGGCCCGGGCCTGCTCGTCGTTCCAGATGCCCGCGTCGTTCGGGGAGATCCGACCCTCGGGGGTCACAGCGGAGGCCTCCGCGATGACGAGCCCGAACCCGCCCTGCGCGCGTGCTCCCAGGTGCACGAGGTGCCAGTCCGTGGGCACGCCGTCGCCGGCGAAGCACGAGTACTGGCACATGGGCGGCAGCCAGATGCGGTTCTTGACCGTGAGGCTGCGCAGGGTGATGGGCTCGAAGAGGCGGGGCATGCAGGAACTCCTGAGGGTGGGGGCGGGAGAGATGTGGGGCTGGCGCAGCCGGACGAGAGGCCGGTCAGCTGAGCTGCTGGGTGAGGAAGGCCTCGAGGCGGTCCGCGACGAGTTCCGGGTGCTCGACCATGGGCAGGTGGGCCGCGTCGGGGATGACGGCGAAGGAGGAGCCCTCGATCTGCTCGTGCAGCTCGCGCATGGAGTCCGGGGTGTTGCCCGGATCCTGCGCTCCGGCCAGCAGGAGCAGCGGGACGTCGATCGTCGCGATGCGGTCACGGATGTCATAGGCGGCCAGTGCGCCGCAGCAGTCGATGTAGCCCTCCGGGTCCGTCTGGGCCATCTGCTCGAGGACGATGGGGCCGGCAGCGATGTCCTCGTCGAGGAATCCTGCGGCGAACCAGCGGTCCGCGGTGTCCGGGACGAGGGCGCGCAGGCCGCCGGGCTCGCGGACGGCGCCGATGCGCTCGTTCCACCGGTCGGGTCCGCCGAAGTAGGCGCCGGTGCACAGGGCGGCGACGCCGCGCAGGCGCTGCGGGGCACGGAGTGCCAGGGTCAGGGCGATTGCGCCGGAGATCGAGACGCCGGCGAAGAAGAAGGTCTCCGCACCGTGCGCGTCCGCGATCGCGACGACCTCATCCGCGAGGTCATCGATCGTGACGCCCGGCATGCGAGCGCTGGCGCCGTGGCCGGGCAGGTCGAGGGTGATGACGCGGAAATCGTCAGCCAGGCGGTAGGCGACGCCGGCCCACTGGGAGCCGTGCGTGCCCAGGGACGGCCCCAGGATCAGCAGGGGTGCAGAGGGATCGGCATCGTTGATGAGGGAGTGTGCGAGCGCAGTCATGTGGGGTCCTTCCCGGCTGGTGGCGGGCCGACGAGTGCGGGCGGTCCCACCCTAACCGGCGGTGCGCCGCAGGCGGCAGGGGCGTCTCAGGGTGTGGCGGACTGCGGAGATGAGGGGGCCTCGGGAGGGGTGGCGGCCTCGGCGGTGGGGTCAGCTCAGGCGGTCGCCGGAGTAGCGCAGGTAGCAGGCCGGGCACAGGGATTCGTAGGTGACGTCGACGCCGTCGATGGCGACCTGGTCCCCGTCGAAGACGAACGTGCCGTCGACCGCGCGGCCGTTGAACATCGCCTTGCTGCCGCACCGGCAGATGGTCTTGAGCTCCTCGAGGGTGTGGGCGATCTCCAGGAGGCGGGCGGAGCCGGGGAACGCGCGGGTCCGGAAGTCCGTGCGGATGCCGTACGTCATGACGGGAACATCGCGGTGGACGGCGATCCGCAGGAGCCCGTCGACCTGGGCGGGTTCGAGGAACTGGGCCTCGTCGACCAGCAGGCAGCTGACGGGCAGACCCGGATACTCGAGGGTCTCGATGAGCGCGGTGCGGTCGACGCCGCGGGCGGCCTCGTCGAAGAGGGAGACGACGTCGTCGTCCGGACCGATGAGGAAGTCGACCTCGCGGGACACACCCAGCCGCGACACGATGAGGTCGTCGCCCTTCGTGTCGATGTGCGGCTTCGCGAGCATGACGCGCTGGCCGCGCTCCTCGTAGTTGAAGGCCGCCTGCAGCAGAGCCGTCGACTTGCCGGAGTTCATCGCTCCGTAGCGGAAGTACAGCTTCGCCATCCTGCAGTCCCCTCCCGGGGCTCTCCCCGATCGTGTGCGTGCGTGTGCGACCCGTGCTGGTTGCGCTCGTGCTGGTCGGGCCCGTGCGGGCCACCGGAATCGTACGTGGTCCGCGATCGTGGTCGAGCGTCAAGCAGTCCTGCCGGAGCGCCGTGTGACCTGCGGCATACGCGCACCCTGCGGTCAGAGGATTCTCAGCCCGATAGACTGGCGCGGAATAACCCCCACCGAAGACGGAGATGCTGTTCCATGGCAAAGATCATGTACACGCGGACGGACGAGGCTCCACTGCTGGCCACGTACTCGCTCAAGCCGATCGTGGAGGCGTTCGCCCGCACCGCCGGAGTCGAGGTCGAGACCCGCGACATCTCGCTGGCCGGCCGCATCATCGCCCTGTTCCCGGAGCGTCTCACGGACGCGCAGCGCCTCGACGACGCGCTGGCCGAGCTGGGCGAGCTGGCGAAGACCCCGGGCGCGAACATCATCAAGTTGCCCAACATCTCCGCCTCCGTCCCCCAGCTCAAGGCCGCGATCGCGGAGCTGCAGTCGCAGGGCTACGACGTGCCGGACTACCCCGAGGACCCGCAGACGGACGAGGAGAAGGACGTCCGCAAGCGCTACGACTCCGTCAAGGGCTCCGCCGTCAACCCGGTCCTGCGCGAGGGCAACTCCGACCGCCGCGCACCCAAGGCGATCAAGCAGTACGCGAAGAAGTACCCGCACTCGATGGGCGAGTGGACCGCTGACTCGAAGACCTCCGTCGCGACGATGGGCGCGAACGACTTCGCCTCGAACGAGCTGTCGGTCGTCTCCCCCGCAGCGGACACCTTCACGGTCCGCTTCACCCCCACCGGTGGCGAGGCCCGCGAGCTGACTTCCTTCCCCGTCCTGGAGGGCGAGGTCGTCGACGGCACGTACATGGATGTCGCCGCACTCGATGCGTTCCTCACGGAGCAGATCGCCGTCGCGAAGGAGTCCGGCGTCCTCTTCTCCGTGCACCTCAAGGCGACCATGATGAAGGTCTCCGACCCCGTCCTCTTCGGCCACGTGGTCCGGGCATTCCTGCCCGAGGTCTTCGCCCAGTACGGCGAGCAGCTCGCCGCTGCGGGCCTGTCCGCCGACGACGGCCTGGGCGCGATCCTCGCCGGCCTGGACGCACTGGACGCGGACACTGCGGCCGGTGTGCGCGCTGCGATCGAGAAGGGCCTGGCCGAGGGCCCCGAACTCGCGATGGTGAACTCCGCGAAGGGCATCACGAACCTGCACGTCCCCAGCGACGTCATCGTCGACGCCTCCATGCCCGCGATGATCCGCGTGGGCGGCAAGATGTGGGGTGCGGACGACCAGACGCACGACACCCTGGCCGTCATCCCCGACTCGTCCTACGCGGGCGTGTTCGAGGCCGTCATCAACGACTGCAAGGCCAACGGGGCCTACGACCCCACGACGATGGGCTCCGTGCCCAACGTGGGCCTCATGGCGCAGAAGGCGGAGGAGTACGGCTCGCACGACAAGACGTTCGTGCTGGACGCCGACGGCACGGTCGAGGTCGTCAACGGTGCGGGCGAGGTCGTCATGAGCCACGCCGTGTCCGCCGGTGACATCTGGCGCGCGTGCCAGACGAAGGACACCCCGATCCGCGACTGGGTCCGCCTGGCCGTCGAGCGGGCGCGCCTGTCCGACACCCCCGCCGTGTTCTGGCTCGACGAGGCCCGCGCCCACGACGCGCAGCTCATCGCGAAGGTCAAGGAGTACCTGGGCGACCACGACACCGACGGCCTGGACATCCGCATCATGTCGCCCATCGAGGCGACGAAGCTGTCCGTCGAGCGCATCCGCCGCGGCGAGGACACGATCTCCGTGACCGGCAACGTCCTGCGTGACTACAACACGGACCTGTTCCCCATCCTGGAGCTGGGCACGTCCGCCAAGATGCTGTCCGTCGTCCCGCTCATCGCAGGCGGCGGCCTGTTCGAGACGGGTGCCGGCGGCTCTGCGCCCAAGCACGTGCAGCAGCTGGTCGAGGAGAACCACCTGCGGTGGGACTCGATGGGCGAGTTCTTCGCGATCGCGGAGTCGTTCCGCCACTTCCAGAACAAGGAGGGCAACGACCGTGCGGGCGTGCTCGCCTCGACCCTGGACGACGCGACCGCGACGTTCCTCGAGGAGAACCGCTCGCCGTCGCGCAAGGTGAACGAGATCGACAACCGCGGCAGCCACTTCTACCTGGCGCTCTACTGGGCCGAGGAGCTGGCGAAGC
>DWZY01000012.1 GCA_019117325.1 Candidatus Brevibacterium intestinigallinarum | reverse complement strand
AGGTCATCGGCCTCGTCGACCGCGCTGCCCGCGCGATCCCCCGCGCGGTCCAGATCGTCCCCGAACTCGTCGGCCCGCTCCGCGAGACGCTGGACGGCCGGATCGTCGGGATAGCGTTCCGCGAGGTCGTCGATGTCCTGCGCCATCTCGTCACGCGCGTCGCTCGCCTCGTCCAGGTCGTCGCGGGCCCGGTCCAGCCCGGATGTCGCGTGGTCCAGAATCTCCTCCGCCCGGTCCGCGACGTCGTCGACGCGACTGACGATCGAGTCCGCGCCGTCCGCCAGCTGTCCTGTCCCATCGGCGACCGCACTCGCACCGTCGGACAGCTGACCGCTCGCGTCGTGCGCCTGATCCAGCCCGTCGACGAGTGCGCCTGCTCCATCCGCCAGCTCGCGCGATCCGTCGCGCGCCTGTTCCGTCCCGTCCTTGAGATCGCGGGTGCCGCTGGCCAGCTCGCCTGCTCCATCCGACAGGCGTCCCGCACCGTCCTCCAGCTCCACGGCTCCGTCGTGCAGCTCCGAGGCGCCGTCCGCGGCTTCGGCGATGTTCTCGTGGATGTCGTTGAAACCGATGTACACCTGGTCGAGGTACTCCGCCGTGATGTCGGAGTTGAGGTTCGTGTTGAGCTGCTGGAGGATCGTGTTCGCGACCTGACCGACGATGAAGCTGTAGGCGTCGTTCGTCTGGAGCGTGAGTCCTGCCTTCTCCGGATCGTCACCGCCGGAGGAGGCGATGCGTTCGGAGAAGTCGCTGGGGATCGTGAGAGTCGCCGCGTACGTCCCGGACGCCAGCCCGCTCGCCGCGTCGTCCACGTCGGACTCGACCCACGTGAAGCCCGCGTCCCCGTCCTCCGTGAGTGTCCTCGTGAGCTCGTCGCCCACCTCGAGCCGGTCGGCGTCCTCACCCGTGCCGCCCTCCTGGGCGTCCTGCGCGGATTCGGCGTCGTCCGCCTCACCCGTGGGACTGGGGGCGTCCGCACCGGTATCGAGGTTGACGACGGCCGCGTCGAGGCGATCGAGGTTCTCCGTGGGAGCCCAGTTCGCCGTGAGGTAGAGACCGGCGTAGAGGGTGGGCACGATGAGGATCGCGACGATGGCGGCCTTCGACAGCGTCGAGTGCGTGAAGCGCGACATCTCCAGCCAGGGCAGCGTGAACATCAGTGGCGTCCTCCACGGGGTCCGGTCTCCGGAACTTCTGCGGGGCGGTGCCCGCCATCGAGTCTCACACGGACGACGCCGTCGTCGCCCTCCACGGGCAGGCCGCTGTCGTCCTCGCAGGTGACGATGAGCGACAGCGGCCGGTCCGGCCGCGCGTCCGCGGCCGACTCCTGCACATCACGCAGCAGTCGCCAGGCTCGCTCCCGGTCCTCGGACTCGCGGAGGAAGTCGATGTTGTCGACCGCGATCACGGCGGACCCGTCGAGCCACGCGAGCAGGAGCTCCAGCTCGAACTTCTGGAGCTGGGTCAGGTCGGAGACGAAGGCCCGCGCGGGCAGTGCCTCGCCCAGTTCCGCGACGTCGAGCGACTGCCGCACGCGGTCCCGGCCGATGACCGGCCGGTACCAGGGCTGGAGGCCGATGAGCCGTTCCGCGACGTGCTGCTCGACCGTGTAGTCTTTGTCGAGGTCGGTGATCCCGTCCACCCAGGCGAGGGATGTCCCGGATCGCATCCGTGCGTGCTCCCGGCGCACGTCGGCCCCGATCACTGTGCCGGACCCTCCCGTCGCCCGCATCCGGCCCGTCAGCGTCAGGAGGAGGGCCGTCTTCCCGGACCCGGCGGGCCCGACCACGACTGCGGTCCCACCCGCGTCGACCGTGAGGTCGATGGGCCCGAAGACGGGCCCATCGGCGACGACGGCCAGCTCCTCCACGTCGATCGCCGGGCCGTCGTCGGACGTCCACGGAAGCACCCTGCTCACTCTCGACTTCCCCCTGCATGCGTTCAGCGGTCACCTGTGCGGGTCCGCTGCGAAGATCAGCCGCGCGCGGATCCCGCGTGTCCGGCTGTGCGCGAACCGCACCCGTCGCTACGACACGTTACCGCCTAGCCGGGAGCAGTGCTCGTGGACGGCACCCTGTCAGAGTCGCAGCGGAGTGAACCGCGGCAGCGCCGCGTCCCCGTCCGTCGTGTGGAAGACGATCGTGACAGGGAGACCGATCCGCAGGTCCCCGTCCTCGACGTCCACGATATTCGTCATCATCCGCACACCCTCATCGAGCTCGACGTAGGCGAGCACGTACGGGTCGGCGCCCGCGTAGGGTCCCAGCCCGCCGCGTCGGACCACCGTGAAGCTGTGGATGCGGCCTCCGCCGGACGCCTGCTCCCACGAGACGCGGAGCGACCCGCAGTGCGGGCAGAACTCCCGCGGATACCAGGTGGGCTCGCCGCATGCGTCGCACCGGGTGAACAGCAGGCGACCCTCCGTCGTCGCCCGCCAGAAGGCCTCTGTGTCCGCGTCGATGGGTGGGACAGGAGCCGGCAGGTCCCCGCCGATCCGACCGCCTGTCGTCATCGGGCCCGCAGCCCCTGCTGACCCGGCCGCGCTCGCAGCCGGTCCCGTGTCGACCGCCGCCCGCGTGTCAGCGCGCTTCTCCGTCATCATGCCTCCCGTCCCAGGATGAGTGTCGCGGAACCCATCCGGGTCCCCAGTGAGCCTCCCGTGCCGTGCGCCAGTGCGATGTCGCAGTCGGGCACCTGCACCGCCGGATGCGCCTCCCCGCGCAGCTGTCGGACCGCCTCGAGGACCTTCGTCATCCCACCGCGGTTGACGGGGTGGTTGTTGCACAGTCCCCCGCCGTCCGTGTTGAACGGCAGACCGCCGTCGGGCGCCCGCAGCGCGCCGGAGGCGACGAATGCGCCGCCCTGCCCCTTGGGGCAGAAGCCCAGGTCCTCGAGCGTCTCGACGACTGTGATGGTGAACGAGTCGTAGATCGAGGCGTAGTCGATGTCCGCGTGGGTGACCCCGGCCTCGGCGAAAGCGGGTGGACCGGACCGCACGGCCCCGGTGTGCGTGAGGTCGATGCGACCCGCGGCGGCGGTCGTGGGCGCCTCTCCGTGCCCCAGGACCGCGACGGACCGGCGCTCGAGCCGCTTCGCGACCTCCGTGCTCACGACGACGACCGCAGCCCCGCCGTCGGTGATGACGCAGCAGTCCAGGCGGTGCAGCGGGTCCGCGATGAGCGGCGAGCTGAGGACGTCCTCGACCGTGACGACCGTCTGCAGCAGCGCCTGCGGGTTGTGCTGGGCGTGGAGCGACGCGGCGACCTTCACCTCTGCGAGCTGCGCACCGGTCGTGCCGTACTCGTGCATGTGCCGCTGGGCTGCGAGCGCGTACATCGCCGGCGTCGTCGTGCCGAACACGTTCTCGAAGGCGTATTCGGGAGCACCGTCGTTCACCGCGGAGAACGCGCGGCCCTGCAGCGGCAGGCCCGCGAGCGTCACGAGTGCGATCTCGCACTTGCCCGCCGCGATCGCCGCGGCGGCGTGCCCGATGTGGGCGACGTACGATGATCCGCCGATGTCCGTCGAATCGACGTAGCGCAGGTTCGTGAGCCCCATGTAGTCGGCCATCGAGAGCGGGCCGAAGCCCGGCGCGTCGCCCGCGCAGAAGTACGCGTCGACATCCGCGAAGGTGAGGCCCGCATCCGCGAGGGCCCCGGCCGCGACCTCCGCGTGCAGGCGCGGGATGGAGATGTCCGGGATCCTGCGCAGCGGGTGCTCGAACGCCCCCGCGATCATCGCTTCGCCGCGAATGCTCACGCTCCGACTCCTAATGATCGATCGTTCAGTCTCGTTCGATCGTAGCGCACGCGCGATCCGGACCGCACTCGATCCACGCCGTCCTGACCAGCGCCTCGAAGGACTCGTCGTCGACGACGAGGGTCCCCCGCCCGGTCCGCACATCGCTCAGGCGGCCGGCACCGGCGAGGGATGCGACCGCCCTGACGAATCACCTCGCATCACTCGACGACCGTCGCGATGCGACCATGAGGTCGCGCGGATGATGTCGGCGCCCTCAGGCGCGCCCCGCGCCTCGCACCCGCGCGATCTCGTACAGGCTCACCGCCGCGGCGACGCCCGCGTTGAGCGATTCCGTCGACGCGGCGATCGGGATCGACACGATCTGATCGCAGACGTCGCGCACCAGACGGGACAGGCCCTTGCCCTCGGAGCCCACGACGAGGCAGACCGGAGCATCCGCCAGCGCCAGGCCCGGCAGCTCGACGTCGCCGCCCATGTCGAGGCCCAGCACGAACACGCCCTGCTTCTTGAGGTCCTGCAGCGTGCGGACCAGGTTGACGACCTGCGCGACGGGGATGCGGGCGGCCGCTCCGGCAGAGGTCTTCCACGCCGCAGCCGTCATGGCCGCCGCACGCCGCTCGGGCACGATGACGCCGTGTCCGCCGAACGCGGCGGTCGACCGCACGATCGCCCCCAGGTTCCGCGGGTCCGTGATCCCGTCGAGCGCGACCAGCAGCGGCTTCTCCAGCCGCCCCTTCGCCCGCGCGATGAGCTGATCCGGGTCCGCGTACTCGTACGGCGGCACCTGCAGCGCGATGCCCTGGTGGATCGCGTCATCCGTGAGCCGGTCCAGATCCGCACGGCTGGCCTCGAGCATGACGATGCCGCGCTCACCGGCGATCGTCACGGCCTCCTTGAGCCGGTCGTCCACATCCGGTCGCCCGACGATGTAGAGCGCGGTCGCGGGCACGCCCTCGCGCAGCGCCTCGAGCACCGCGTTCCGCCCGGCGACGGTGTCCTTGCCCGCCTCCTTCTTGCGACGGGTCGACTGCTGCCGGCGCTGCTCCTTCTGTCGGTCGTGCTCGCTCTTGTACGCCTTGTGGTACGTGCGGTCCTCCGCCTTGGGCGTGGGGCCCTTGCCCTCGAGCTTGCGGCGGCCGTGGCCGCCGGTGCCCTTCGTGGGCCCCTTCTTGCCCTTGCGGCTCGCTCCGCCGCGTGATGGGGATGCCATGGTGTCTCCTCGTCCGAGGTTGTCGTGTGTGCGGCCCGCGCGTCAGCGCGGGGCCAGGTCGTAGCGGTAGCCGCCAGGGGTGTCCTCGATGAGGATCCCCGCGTCCCGCAGGCGGTCGCGCAGGGCGTCCGCCGTGGTGAAGTCCTTCGCTGCCTTCGCCTCCAGCCGCCGCTGGGCGATGTGGTCGACGAGGGCGTCCAGCGCCGCGCGCACCGGGTCCTGCCCGTCCGCGCCTTCTGCCGCCGAGGCCGTGGTCGCCTGCGCGCCCCACGCCGGGTCGCCGGGGTTGACGCCCAGGATGTCGAGCATGAGCTCGACCTGTGCGAGCACCGTCCGCAGGCGCTCGATCCGATCTTCTCCTCCCGCCGCATCCGACGACGCGTCCGCGCCGCCGAACAGGCTCTGCCCCTGACGCACGGTGGAGAACACGACGGACAGGGCGCGCGGGATCGAGAGGTCCTCGTCCATCGCGATCGCGAACTCCTCCGGCACGTCCGCGATCCGATCCGCGTAGCCGCCAGCCACGTGCGGCTGCGCCGGAGCCTCGTCGCCCAGGACCTCACGGGCCCGGGCGATGAAGGCCGCGATCCGGTCGTACGCGGATCGCTGCGCCTCGATCAGCCGGGGCGTGAACTCGAGGACCGAGCGGTAGTGGGCGGTCGAGAGGAAGTAACGGATGACCGCCGGCGGGTACTGCTCGAAGAGGTCGTGGGCGAACACGGAGTTGCCCAGCGACTTCGACATCTTGTCCCCGCCCACGTTCAGCAGGCCGGAGTGCATCCAGATCCGCGCGAAGCCATCGCCCGCTGCAGTGGACTGAGCCAGCTCGTTCTCGTGGTGGGGGAACCGCAGATCCAGTCCCCCGCCGTGGATGTCGAACTCGGAGCCCAGGTACTTCGTCGACATCGCGGAGCACTCGATGTGCCAGCCCGGACGTCCTCGGCCCCAGGGAGCGGGCCAGGACGCGGTCTCCGGCTCGCCTGCCTTGTGGCCCTTCCACAGCGCGAAGTCGCGGACGTCGCGCTTGCCGCGCGGGTCCGCATCCGCGGCGTCGGACATGTCGTCGACACTCTGGTGCGTGAGCGCGCCATACCGATCCCACGAGCGGACGTCGAAGTACACGTCGCCGGAGTCATCCGATGCCGGATACGCGTGGCCGGCGGCGATGAGGCGCTCGATGAGCTCGATCATCTCCGGGATGTGCCCCGTGGCCCGCGGCTCATACGTGGGCGGCAGGACATTCATCGTCCGGTAGGCCTCCGTGAAGACCTGCTCGTAGTGATAGGCGTGCGCCCACCACTCGCGCCCCTCCTCGACGGACTTCGTGAGGATCTTGTCGTCGATGTCCGTCGTGTTGCGCACCAGCGTGACCTGCAGCCCGCGGTAGGTGAGCCAGCGGCGCAGCTGATCGAAGACGACGGCCGCACGCATGTGCCCGATGTGGGGAGCGCCCTGCACGGTGGCACCACAGACGTAGATCCCCACGTGTCCGTCGCGCACGGGCGACAGGGGGACGACGGTGCCGGAATCAGTGCTGTGCAGTCGTATCACGCGGGCCAGTCTACCGAGCGACCCGCAGGTCACCGCCCGCTGGCGAACCGAGACCGGATCGGAATCTCCGAGTGTCGGAGCGCCACGGCTCCAAACGACGAAAGAGTACTATCATCGTCGTGATGCACGCCACATCTGGGAGAATATTCTCAGGGAGTACCCGGCTGTGATCTAGACTCCGGACTCTCAGTGCAGCGACGCACACCGCAGAAAGGAAGTGTCCATGTCCACGGCAACGAACGCACCTGGTCGTCAGGTGTTCGTGAGCCGCTCCGCCTTCATCTTGGCCGCGATCGGATCCGCGATCGGACTGGGGAACATCTGGCGCTTCCCCTACGTGGCCTACTCGAGCGGCGGCGGCGCGTTCATCGTCCCCTACCTGATCGCACTCCTGACGGCGGGCATCCCGCTGCTCTTCATGGTGTACGCGATCGGCCACCGCGCCCGGTCCTCCGCGCCCCTGGCGTACCGCGACATGCACCCCGCCGCAGAGCCGATCGGCTGGTTCAAGGTCGGCATCGCCACCTGCATCGGCATCTACTACGCCGTCATCGTCGGCTGGGCCGTCTCCTACACCGGGTTCTCCGTCACCCGGGCGTGGGGCGATGATCCGGAGGGCTTCTTCATCGGCGAGTATCTCCAGCAGAACGGCGAGGCCGGACTGTCGGGCGACTTCGTGCCCGGCGTCCTCATCCCGCTCATCGCCGTCTGGATCGTCTGCCTCGCCATCCTGTTCGCGGGCGTGCAGGCCGGCATCGCGCGGTTCTCGAAGGTCTTCGTGCCGCTGCTCATCGTCCTCTTCGCGGCCCTCGTCGTGCGCGCGCTGTTCCTGCCGGGCGCACTCGAGGGCCTCGACGCGCTCTTCGCCCCGGACTGGGCGGCCCTCACCAGCCCCACCGTGTGGGTGGCGGCCTACGGCCAGATCTTCTTCTCGCTCTCGATCATGTTCGGCATCATGCTGACCTACGCGTCGTACCTCAAGCGGAAGACGAACCTGACCGGTTCCGGCCTGGTCGTGGGCTTCGCGAACTCCGGATTCGAGATGCTGGCCGGCGTGGGCGTGTTCGCCGCACTGGGCTTCATGGCGCACGCTGCCAACGTGGGCGTCGACGAGGTCGTGAGCAACGGCGTGGGCCTCGCCTTCATCGCGTTCCCCACGATCATCAGCGAGATGCCCGGTGGCGCGATCTTCGGCGTCCTCTTCTTCCTGTCGCTCATCTTCGCGGGCCTCACCTCGCTCGTCTCGATCATCCAGGTGCCCATCTCCGCCATCGCGGACAAGACGGGCTGGAGTGAGCGGACGTCCACCGTCGTCGTGGGCGGCCTCATGGCGATCGTCTCGATCCTCATCATGCCGACCGCCACCGGCCTGAGCGTCCTCGACACGATCGACGCGTTCACGAACAACCTGGGCATCGTGGGCGTCGCACTCACCGCGATCATCGCCGTGGGCTGGCTGCTGGTGGGCCTGCCCAAACTGCGCGATCACCTCAACAGCGTGTCCTCGTTCAAGCTGGGACCCATCTGGATCATCTGCGTCTCCGTCGTCACGCCGATCGTGCTGGGCTTCATGCTCATCCAGCAGATCATGGTCTATGCGCAGGAGGGCTACGAGGGCTACCCGACCTGGCACCTGCTGCTGTTCGGCTGGGGCCTCATCGCGGCACTCGCGTACCTCTCCTACCTGATCAGCATCATCCCGTGGCCCAGGAAAAGCCTCGACCGCGTCGCCCGGGCGCGCGCGGAGTTCGAGGCTGAGGCGGGCGGCGCACCGTCGACCACGACGACCCCGACAGGAGGTGAGGAGGCATGAGCGCAGCGGCCGTGATCATGATGATCATCTCGCTGGGGACGATCTGGGGCGGGCTCGCCTGGTCGATCCTGCACCTGCGTCGTCACCCCGATGCGACGACGGGCGAGGACGCCTGACCGACCCTCCCGTTCCCGAGGCCGGGGTCCGGTGCCGCACTGACGGCACCGGACCCCGGCCTCGGGCGCATCCGACTGCGGCCGGTGGGACCGCCGCGCCGGGTGCACCGGGCGGGACTGGGCAGGCGCGAGGCGCGCCGATAGGCTGGCCGTGTCCCACACACCGCGTCTGCAGCGCGGAGTCCGCCCGCAGCCGTGCGCGCACCTGCAGGCGGTTGAAAGGAGTCTCATGCCGACAACGGTCAAGGGAGTCATCTCCCGCGCCAAGGGCGCGCCCGTGGAACTCGTCGACATCGTCATCCCGGACCCCGGTCCCGGTGAGGTCGTCGTCGACGTGCAGTCCTGCGGCGTCTGCCACACCGACTTCCACTATCGAGAGGGCGGGATCGGAGACGAGTACCCGTACCTGCTGGGTCACGAGTCCGCGGGCGTCGTCTCCCAGGTGGGCGAGGGCGTCACGGAGGTCGCCGTCGGGGACTTCGTCGTCCTCAACTGGCGCGCGATCTGCGGCGACTGCCGCGCCTGCGACCGGGGCGAGCCCTGGTACTGCTTCGACACCCACAACGCGAGCCAGAAGATGACGCTGGCGGAGGACGGCACGGAGCTGTCGCCGGCGCTGGGCATCGGGTCCTTCGCAGAGAAGACGCTCGTCGCCGCCGGCCAGTGCACGAAGGTGCCGGAGGCGGACCCCGCCGTCGTGGGCCTCCTGGGCTGCGGCGTCATGGCTGGCATCGGCGCCGCGATCAACACCGGCGGGGTGACCCGCGGGAAGTCCGTCGCCGTGATCGGCTGCGGCGGTGTGGGCATGGCCTCGATCGTCGGATCGCAGCTGGCGGGCGCCGGCACGATCATCGCGATCGACCGTGACCCCCGCAAGCTCGAGTGGGCCCTGGAGCGGGGCGCGACGCACACGATCGACTCGTCCGACCTGGACGAGGACGGCGTGGTCGCGGCCGTGCAGGAGCTCACGGGCGGGTTCGGCGCGGACGTCGTCATCGACGCGGTGGGCCGTCCGGAGACGTGGCGCCAGGCGTTCTACGCGCGCGACCTGGCGGGCACCGTCGTCCTGGTGGGCGTGCCCACCCCGGAGATGGAGCTGACCGTGCCGCTGCTGGACGAGATC
>DWZY01000161.1 GCA_019117325.1 Candidatus Brevibacterium intestinigallinarum | reverse complement strand
CGCGACTCCACGCGCTTGCCGGACGACATGAGCTGCAGGTAGTCGATGACGACCATCTGCAGGTTGTGCTGCTGCTTGAGCCGTCGGCATTTCGCGCGGATCTCCGGCAGCGCCATGTTGGGCGAGTCATCCAGGAAGAGAGGCGCCTCGTGGATGCGGCCCATCGTCGTCGCGACCGTCGTCCAGTCCGAGTTGTCCAGCTCCCCGCGCCGCAGGTTCTGCAGCGGGATAGCCGTCTCCGCGCTCAGCAGGCGCAGGCCCAGCTCGTCCGCGGACATCTCGAGGGAGAAGAAGACGGTGGCACGGGAGTTGTGGATCGCTGCCGACCGGACGAAGTCCAGCGCCAGCGTCGACTTGCCCACACCGGGACGGGCCGCGATGACGATCATCTGGCCCTCGTGCAGACCGTTCGTCAGCTGGTCGAATTCCTCGAAGCCGGTGGGCACACCCGCCGGCCCGTCGACGTTGTCGCCCAGCTTCTCGATGTTGTCGACGACCCGGTCGATGACCGTGCCCAGCGCCTGGTAATCCTCCGTCGTGCGCCGCTCCGTGACCTGGTAGATCTCCGCCTGCGCGCTGTTGACCAGCTCTTCCGCGTCGCCCTCGGCGTCGAAGCCCATCTGGACGATGCGGGTGCCCGCCTCGACGAGCTTCCGCAGGAGTGCCGTCTCCCCCACGATCCGCGCGTAGTAGCCGGCGTTCGCCGCCGTCGGCACGGAGGCGATGAGGGTGTGCAGGTAGGCGGCGCCGCCGATCCGAGCGAGGTCGCCGGACTTCATGAGCGCGGCGGCGACCGTCACCGCGTCCGCGGGCTCGCCCTTCGCGTAGAGGTCCAGGATGGCGCTGTGGATCGTCTCGTGCGCAGGCTTGTAGAAGTCCTCCGGGCGCAGCACCTCAATGACGTCCGCGATCGCGTCCTTCGACAGCAGCATGCCGCCCAGCACACTCTGCTCCGCCTCGACGTCCTGCGGAGGCGTCCGCAGACCCGCGTCGGACCTCTGCCACTCACCCGATTCGCTCACGCGCACCTCTCACTCGCCACTCGCCCCATGCCGTGGGCGGTCCTCAGGCTATCGTGCCCGGGCACATCCGAAATCCCGCCGGAGGCAACCACCATGTCACTCTCCTCACGCTTCCGGTCTGGCCCGGTCATCCTCACCCGGGCAATCGCAGCCCGCACCGCTCACCACGTCATGACGAAGATGCAGAACGGATGGCCAGCCGGATCAGCGAAGACGCAGATCGGCTCATCCGGATGGTCGGATTCGTCACGGATGAGCGTCGCCCCCAGGGTGAGCGCACGATCGTGGCACTCCGCGAGCTCCGCACTCGTCGCGACCGTGAAGTCGAGGTGCAGCTGCTGCGGCACCGTGGGATCGGGCCACGTGGAGCGCGGCACATGCTCCGCGTACTGGAACGCCAGCATCTGCCGGCCGGGGCCGGAGTCGCGGATGATCTGCCACTCATCCGCCTCCTCGTCCTGCGGCCCGTTGCCGGGAGCGTAGTCCCACCCCAGCAGGTGCCGGTAGAAGGTCGCGAGCCCGTGCACGTCCGCGGTGTCGAGCACCGTCGACCGCAGCCGCGGGAACGGTCCGTGAAAGTCGTCATCGTCTCTCATGCCCACCAGTATGGGTGCTGGGACGGACACAGGGCCGGGACCCGGCAGGTGCACCGGGTACGGAACCCAGCCGGGGCCTCGGGCACGGGCTTTTCACCCGTTCCCGAGGCCGTGGTCACCTGACCTCGTCACTCCCAGGTCGCCGTGGCCGGGTCGATGCCGTGGGCGCGCGCGTTCGCGTCGATGATCGCGGTGAGCCAGGCGGCCAGGCCCTCGGCGCGCTGGTCGTAGTGGGCCGTGAACCGCGGGTCCTGCACGTACATGCGGGAGATGCACACCTGCTTCTGCACGGTGATGTCGAACCACTGGCCGATCGAGGCGCGGTGGCGCTCGGCGAGCGCGTTCGCCTCCTCCGACCCCGGCTGGACACCGGCCGTCATCGCGGCGGCGAGATCCGCCTCCAGACGGTCGTTCTCCTCCTTCACCCGCTTCCAGTCGTCGACGCCCATGCGCGCCTTGATCTTCTCCGACTGCGCCCACTCCGGGGTGTCGCCCCAGTTCTCCTGGGCCTCGTCCTGCCAGGCGGGATCCCAGCCGTCGCCGAGGATCTCCGCCTGCTGCTGCGCCGTCAGCTTCTGCTCGCTCATATGAGCCTCCTTCATCCGATCGACTGCGGCGATCATCCGCCGCAGGCGGTCGAGGCGTTCGGAGAGCACGGCACGCTGCCGGTCCAGCTGCGCGACGACGTCCGTGTCCGGATCGTCCAGCACCGCGCGGACCTCCGCCAGCGACAGTCCCAGCTCCCGGTGCAGGAGCACCTGCTGGATCCGCTCGATGTCCGCCGCCTGGTAGACGCGATAGTCCGACCACGTCCGCTCCGACGGACTCACCAGTCCGATCTCGTCCCAGTGATGCAGGGTGCGCACGCTCACGCCCACGAGCTCCGCGGTGCGCCCGACGGTCAGCCCGTCGTCCGCGCCGTCCACGGCACTCGCTGTCGCTGCGTCCATGACTCCATTCTCGACCACGGACACAACAGTGGGGCCTCACGCGACGTGAGGGTCAAGCACTGAACGCGGGGCACGTGCCGTTCAGCGCTCTTGCCGCCCGCCACAGCCCGCCCTACCGTGTTGCCACCTGGCTTAATGCGCATTCAGCACGAAGCGCGCGGCCGCGACCGACGGGGGTGGGACCGTGGGCTATCAGTACCGCGGACACGACTGGGATGTGACGGGGACGGAGCCCGACGGCGCCGCGAGGATCCTCATGGCGGCGATCGATCTGTACGGCCGCCACGGGTTCGACCATGTGACCCTCAAGGACATCGCCGCCGTCGCGGGGGTCTCCGCTCCTCTCGTCCTCCATCATTACGGCTCCTCCGCCGGTCTGCGCGACGCGTGCGACCGCCACGTCGCGGACACCGTGAACGCGGTGAAGAAGGAGTCCGTGCGGCGCGGGCACCTCCCCAGCAACCTGGCGCTGGAGATGATGCGGGAGCAGAAGCACCTGCTGCTCTACGTGTTCCGCGCCTTCGCGGCCGGCGGGGAGGCGACCGACCGACTCTTCGACCAGATGGTCGAGGACTCCCTCGACTACGTCGCCGAGGGCGAGCGCATGGGCCTCGTCCATCCGACCCCGAACCCGCACCGGCGCATCGTCGTCCTCCTGGTCCAGGGCTTCGGCGCGCTCCTGCTGCACCGGCAGATCAAGCGCCATCTGGGCGTCGACCCCGTCGACGGACCGCCGGAGGACCTGGCCCCCTACATGGCCGCGCTCATGGAGCAGTACACGCAGCCTCTGCTCAACGCGGACGTCTACGCGAACCTCGTCGCGATGGGCGCGCAGCCCGAGCAGTCCAACCACGACACGCACCAGCACCGTGACACCCGTTCGGAAGGACCGTCATCATGACCACGCCCCCTCCTGCTGCGAACCCGGCCACCGCACAGCCGACCGCCGCACACCCCACCCCGGACGCGCACCCGGTCATCAGCGCCCACGGACTCACGAAGAGCTTCGGATCCGTCCGGGCGCTCGACCGGCTCGACCTCGCGATCGCCCGCGGCGAGGTCCACGGGTTCCTGGGGCCCAACGGCGCGGGCAAGTCCACGACCATCCGCATCCTCCTGGGACTGCTGCGCCCCGACGCCGGCAGCGTCCGGATGTTCGACCGCGACCCGTGGCGTGACGCAGTGGAGCTGCACCGCCGACTCGCCTATGTCCCCGGCGACGTCGAGGTCTGGCCGCATCTGACCGGCGGTGAGATCATCGACATGTTCCTCCGGCTGCGGGGCGACTACAGCGCCCGTCGCCGCAACGCCCTCGTCGACCGCTTCGAGCTGGACCCGCGCAAGAAGGCCCGCACGTACTCGAAGGGCAACCGGCAGAAGGTCGCGCTCATCGCCGCCCTGGCGGCGGACGTCGATCTGCTCCTCCTCGACGAGCCCACCGCCGGCCTGGACCCCCTCATGGAGGCCGTGTTCCAGGAGGTGATCCGGGAGCGGACGGCGGAGGGGACCTCGGTCCTCCTGTCCAGCCACATCCTGTCTCAGGTCGAGGCGCTGTCCGATCGTGTCTCGATCATCCGCGCCGGCCGGATCGTCGAATCGGGATCCCTCACGGACCTGCGGCACATGTCGCGCACGACGATCGAGGTCGACACAGCGCAGCCCGCCCACGATCTCGCCGCGCTGGACGGCGTCCACCACGTCCGGGCAGAGGCGGGTCGGACCGTCTTCGACGTGGACGGTGACCGCGTCTCGCACGTCGTGAGCGCGCTGGCCCCGCTGGGCGTCCGGTCGCTCACGGCGCATCCGCCCACGCTCGAACAGCTGCTCATGCGCCACTACGGCGACACCACCGCCTCCCGCCACTGAGGCCTGAGCACTGGGAGTCAGGAGCACCACGATGACCACCACCGACGATCCGAACACTGCGACAGCCATAGGCGACAGGGCGCCCATGACCCGCCGCGACCCGTCGCAGGAGACCCGCCCGCACCGCACCGCACCGCTGACCGCCGCCCCGGCCCTCGTGCGGTTCCTGCTGCGCGTCGACCGCATCCGCGCACTCGTCTGGGTGCTGGGGATCGGCGCCCTGGCCCTCTACTTCTCACATGCGATCCAGGTGATCGCCGGCGACGACGAGACCCTCGCAGAGCTGGCGGGCCTCTACGCCGACCCCGTGGGCCGCATGATGGTGGGCCCCGGGTTCGGCATGGACTCACCCACCCACGAGCGGTTCTTCGCCGCCGGGTACGCGTTCGTCCTCTACATCGCGCTGGCCCTCCTGAGCGTCTTCACGGTGATCCGTCACACGCGCGCGGACGAGCAGGCCGGCCGCGCAGAGCTCCTGCGCGCGAACGTCGTCGGCAGGCACGCGACACTCGCCGCCGCCCTCATCGTCACGATGCTCCTCGTGCTGGCCTCCACCGTCCTCATCGCGGTCAGTGCGCTGTCCGCCGGGTTCGCGTGGGAAGGATCCCTGCTCATCGCCGGGACCGGCGCGGCGACGGGGCTCTTCTTCGCCGGCGCCGCAGCCGTGGCCGCGCAGCTGAGCAGCTCGTCGCGCGGAGCCTCCGGGCTGGCCGGCGGACTCATCGGACTGGCGTACGTCATCCGCATGGCCGGTGATGCGCCCGAGGTCGGGGGCACCGCCCTGTCGTGGGCCTCCCCGCTGGGCTGGGCCCAGCAGACGGCGCCCTACGTCGACGACCTCTGGTGGCCGGTCCTGCTGCTGGCAGGGGGCGGACTGCTGCTGGTGGGACTGGGGTTCTCGCTCTCCACGCGCCGCGATGTGGGCGAGGGGATCCTGCCGGCCCGCCTCAGCAGGGCCGAGGCCCGCCCCGCCCTGGGCACGCCCCTGGGCATGGCCGCCCGCACCCTCGTGGGGACCCTCCGTGGTTGGGGCATCGCGCTGCTGCTCGCCGGCCTCATGTTCGGGTCCTACTCCCAGACGATGCTGGACGCCGCCGGTTCGCTGCCGCCGGAGCTCGCGGACTTCTTCACGGGCGAGGACGTCATGCTGGGCTACCTCGCCTACATCGCCCTCTTCATGGGGGTCCTCGTCCTCGCGGCCGCGGTGGGCGGCCTCCAGCAGATCCGCGGCGAGGAGACCCGCGGCCGCGCCGAGTACGGCCTGTCCTCTCCGTTGAGCCGCACCACGTGGCTGGGCGCACACCTGACCGTCGTCCTCGCCGGCGTCGTCCTCATCCTCGCCGCCGTCGGCGCGGCGATGGGACTGGGCGCCGCACTCAGCCTCGAGGACGACGGGGGACGATACGCGGGCGAGCTCATCGCGGCAGCACTCCAGCAGGCGCCCGCTGTCGTGTGCGTCATCGGGATCGTGACAGCCCTCATCGGCTGGCTGCCGCGCGCGGCCGCTCCGGTGGGGTGGGCGTCCGTGGCCTTCTGCGGCTTCATGGGCACGTTCGGCGGCCTGCTCGATCCACCCGACGCGCTACTCGACCTCGACCCGTTCCACCACCTCGCGAGCCACCCCGTCGAGCCGGTCGCATGGGAACCGATCGTCTGGCTCACCGCAATCGGCGCCGCCGGCATCGTGCTGGGGCTGCTGGGCTGGCGACGTCGCGAGGTCGGGAGGATCTGAGGACCACCGCAGCCGTCACCGCAGGTCCCGAGGCTGTGGCGAAGCCCCGGTCGGCCCCGCCGGCCCGCGTCAGGCCTGCCGGGCTTCGCCGTCCTCCATCGTGAGGACGAGCTTGCCGGTCGTGCGGTTGGTCTCGCCGGCCTCGTGAGCCCGGGCGGCCTCGGCCAGCGGGAAGGTCTCCGCGATGACGGCGCGCAGCTGTCCGTCCTCGACGAGCTCGGCGATGGCGCGCATACCGGCCTGATCGGCCTCGACGATCATGCTGGCAGCGCGCACGCCCAGCCGCTGGGCGGCCTCGTCGCGTCCCTCCACGGGGAACGGGACGGTGGAGACGAGGATCCCGCCGGGCCGCAGGGTCTCGAGTGAGCGCAGCTGGGTGTCCCCACCCAGCGTGTCGAGGACGACGTCGACGTCCTTCGCCTCGGCTGCGAAGTCGGCGGTCCGGTAGTCGATGAGCTCATCCGCACCCAGCTCGCGCAGCAGGTCGTGCTTGGGCGAGCTGGCGGTGCCGACGACGTATGCGCCCAGCGCCTTCGCGATCTGGACGGCCAGGTGCCCCACGCCGCCGGCCGCCGCGTGGATGAGCACGCGGTCACCGGCAGAGACGTCCGCGACGTCGACGAGGCACTGCCACGCGGTGAGCGCGGCCAGCGGGATCGCAGCGCCCTGCACGTGGTCGACCGAGGCGGGCTTGGGCACGAACGCACGAGCCGGGCCCACGACATACTCCGCATGCGAGCCCGCACCGTGCGGGTACGGCAGCATGCCGATGACCTCGTCGCCCGGGGCGTGGAGGGTGACGCCGATACCCACGGCCTCGACCACCCCGGACACGTCCCAGCCCAGCGTGTAGGGCGGCTCGCCCAGGAAGCGGCGTCCGCTGCGGTGCTTCCAGTCCGTCGGGTTCACCCCGGCGGCGTGCACGCGGATGAGGATCTCGCTGACGCCCGGTTGCGGGCGGGGCACCTGCACCTCGTGGAGGACCTCGGGCCCGCCGAACTCCTCCTGCCGCATCGCCGTCATCATCGGCTGGTCGTCCTGCTGCGCCTCGGACACGTGGATTCCTCCTCCTGGCCCGCCGGACCGGGCCGTCGACCGATGTGCGGGCCCACGAGTGGGCGCGCACTCCTAGAGGCAGGCTACGCGGTGCGAGCGACTGGTGTCGTGGAAGCCCACTGAACAGGAGCGGGCGGACGGGTGAGGTGGGAGGGTGGCCCGACGCGCCTCCACCCGGACGCACCGGAGGCCGCCACCCCAGGGGTAGCGGCCCCCGAAGCGGGTGGGGAAGCCTCCGATCAGCCGAAGGCCGCGAGGATCCCCGGCACGGACAGGACCGCGACGTAGTAGCCCATGAAGAGCACTCCCGCGTGGACCTTGACGAGGCGGATGAGCATGCCGCCCACCAGGCCCACGGCCGTGACGACCATGAGGCCCATGAGGCCGCCCTCCCAGAGGCTCACGACCACGACGAGGCCCACGAACGCGGCGATGATCGCCTCGTGGCTCACCTTCGTGACGACGAACTTCGCGGCCACGTGCGCGTACCGCATGGCGAACGGGTACGCGATCGCAACGGCGCAGACCGCACCCAGCAGCGCGAAGATGAAGAAGTCGAACGTCGTGAGGTGGGTCGAGATGTTGTTGATCGTCCCGCCGTCCGGGTTCGTCTCGAACACCGGGGGCGCGTTGAACAGCGGTGCCGCGGG
>DWZY01000160.1 GCA_019117325.1 Candidatus Brevibacterium intestinigallinarum | reverse complement strand
CAGCCCGAACGCCTCCTGCTGGCGCGCGGTGTAGACGAGACCTGAGGCCAGTGCGGCGATCTCCGGCTCGCTCAGCGGATCGAAGACGCCCCCGCGGACCGCGAGCGCCGTCACGAGGTCCCGCTCCCCGTAGATCCGGCGGAGGATCCGACTGTCGGGCAGGAAGCCCACCGAGGTGAGCACGTCGCACACCCGCTCGAAGACGAGCGCGATCGAGGTCGTGCGGGTGTCGATCTTCGCGCGCAGCGCGGCGGTCTCCGCCTCGAGGCGATCCGCCCGCTCCGCCCACCGCGCGTGGTGCTCCCGGTCCGGGCAGGAATGGCACGGATGCGCGCGGATGGCCTCCCGCAGCTCCTCGATCCGGGGCGATCCCGCGGTCTGCGCACCGTCGCCTGACTGCGCCTGCGAGGCCTCCGCCTGTGCGGTCGTGGGGTCCTTCACCCGACCGTCGGCCAGCGCCTCCTCGAGGGTGTCCCCCAGCCGCCGGCGCTGCTCCGCGACGCGGTGGTTGAACTTCTTGGGCATCTTGACGCGGCCCAGCTTCAGCGCGGGCTCCGTCACCTCGTGCGGGCGCAGGTGCCACACGCGCCCGGACTCCGAGAGGACCGTGGGCAGCCGGGTATCGCCGTCCTTCCGCTGCAGCGGGCTCAGGACGACGCTGGCGCCCAGCGTCCGCTTCGACGGCAGGGTGACGACGTCGCCCACGCGCAGGAGTCCCAGGGATTCGATGACGTCCCGCTGGCGGGCCTTCGTCCGCGTCCGGCGCTGCCGCTTCTCCTCGACGGACAGCTCGCGGCGCAGCCGGGCGTACTCGCCGAAGTCGCCCCGATCGCAGGCCATGGACTCGCGGTAGCCCGCGATGCCCTCCTCGTTCCGGCGCAGCTTGCGGGCCAGTCCCACGACCGCGGTGTCCGCCTGGAACTGCGCGAACGAGGTCTCGAGCACGCGGCCCGATGCCTCGCGGTCCATCCGGTCGAGCAGGTTCGCCGCCATGTTGTACGTGGGGACGAACTGGCTCGTGAGCGCGTACGTGCGCTTCGAGGCCAGCGCCGCGATGTCCGCCACGTCGAGTCCCTGCTGCCAGACGACGACCGCGTGGCCCTGCGTGTCGATGCCGCGCCGGCCGGCTCGCCCGGTCAGTTGGGTGTACTCCCCCGGCGTGATCTGGACGTGCGCCTCGCCGTTGAACTTCACGAGCTTCTCGAGCACGACGGTGCGAGCGGGCATGTTGATGCCCAGCGCCAGCGTCTCCGTCGCGAACACGGCGCGCAGGTAGCCTCCGGCGAAGAGCTCCTCGACGAGCTCCTTGAACTGCGGGATCATCCCCGCGTGATGGGCGGCGAACCCGTGGAGCAGGCCGGAGGAGAACGTGCCGAAGCCCAGGACGCCCAGGTCCTCCCGCGGCATCTGCGAGACGAGGTCATCGAGACGGGCCTCGATGACCGCCTTGTCCTCGTCGGTCGTGAGATCGATGCCGTGGGTGAGCAGCTGCTCGACCGCCTCGTCGCACCCGTTGCGGGAGAAGATGAAGAAGATGGCCGGCAGCAGCGAGTCGCTGGCCAGGCGATCGAGGATCTGGAGCCGGGACGTGCGCGGGACGCGCGGCCGTGGCCGCCCGCGTCCGCCCCGCTGGGAGCCGCGGCCCCGCCCGCCGCGCTGCTCGAGGGAGCGGATCGCACGGATCAGGTCCGGGTCCGGCTCCGTCGTCGACCCGGCGCGGAACAGGCGGTGGATCGCTCCGTCGACCAGCACGTGGTTGTGGAGCGGGACCGGCCGGTGCTCGGTGACGACGACGTCGAGCTGCCCGCGGACCTCGCGCAGCCAGGCGCCGAACTCCTCCGTGTTCGACACGGTGGCGGACAGCCCCACGATCCGCACATGTGCGGGCAGGTGGATGATGACCTCCTCCCACACGGGCCCGCGGAAGCGGTCGGCGAGGTAGTGGACCTCGTCGAGGACGACGAAGCCCAGCGCCTGCAGGTCGTCGCCGGAGTACAGCATGTTCCGCAGCACCTCGGTCGTCATGACGACGATCGGGGCGGAGCGGTTGATCGACGTGTCGCCGGTGAGGAGTCCCACCGCGTCCGCACCGAACTCGCGGACGAACTCCGCGTACTTCTGATTGCTGAGGGCCTTGATGGGTGCCGTGTAGAAGACGCGCACACCCCGGTGGCGCGCCAGTGCGACCGCGAACTGCGCGACGACCGTCTTGCCGGCGCCCGTGGGCGCTGCGACGAGCACCGAGCGGTCCTCGAGGAGATCCTGGCACGCGGTGCGCTGGAAGCGGTCGAGACGGAAGCCCAGGGCGTCCTGGAAGTCGTTCAGCAGGTCGTCGGACATGGGATCACTCCTCGGCCGGGTCTTCCCACAGGCCCTCCGCGATGAGTCGCCGCTTCCGTCGTCGGTCGCCCAGCAGGCAGACCAGCCAGGCGAGGAAGAAGAGCGCCAGCATGGGGATGGCGAGGAAGAACATGGAGATCGCGTCCGGGGCCGGCGTCGCGATCGCCGCGAACACGAAGACGATGAGCACGACGATCCGCCAGGACTTCCGGATCCGGTTCGCAGACAGGATCCCCAGCATGTTGAGGCCCACCATGAGGACGGGCAGGACGAACGCCAGGCCGAACACCACGATGATGATCATGACGAAGGACAGGTACTCCTGCGCCGGGATGATGTTGCTGGCCCCTTCGGGGGTGAAGGACGTGAGCGCGCGCACCGCATTGGGCATCGCGAAGAACGCGAGGCACGCGCCGCCCAGGAACAGCGGGATCGACACCGCGACGAAGCCCAGCGTGTAGCGCTTCTCCGTCCGCGTGAGTCCGGGCACGATGAAGGCCCACAGCTGCTGGATCCACACGGGCGAGGACAGGATCAGGCCGATGAAGAGCGACACCTTGATCTTCATGTCGAACGGGGAGGCGATCCCCGCGTAGTTGAGCTCCGCGATGCGCCCGTCCTGGGCCGCGATCTCGTCGACCGGCAGCTGGAGGATCGCCAGCACGGGGTCGTAGAGGAACCAGCCGGCGACCGCCGCGAGCACCAGCGCGACGGCGCAGATGATCATCCGGTTGCGGAACTCGATGAGGTGCTCCGACAGCGGCATCCGCCGGTCGGGGTTCTTCTTCGATCGCTTCCAGCCCCGGGAGTCCTGTGTCTCCACCTCGTCCGTGACCTGCGGGCTCAGGAGCGCTGCGTCGAGTCGTCGTCCGTGGGACGGTCGGTCTGGCGCTGCGTGTCCTGCGACGGGGACGAGCCCGTCACATCGTCGACCGTGGGTGCGGAGGACCGCTCGTCCAGCTGCCGCGGAGCCTCGTCCCGCTGCGTCGTCCCCGCGTTCCCGTCCTTCTCGCCGCGCAGATCATCGACCTCGGACTTGAACACCTTGAGCGACTTGCCGATGTTCTTCGCGATCATCGGCAGCTTCGGGGCACCGAAGATCAGGAGGATCACGATGACGAGGATGAGGATGTGGATGGGCTCCGGGCGCATGAATGCTCCTTGGTGGTCGATGCTCCGGACAAGTCTAGTCCTTCTGGCCGGGCTCTTCCTGAGCGGGCAGTGCCGCGTGGTCGTAGAGCGCGAGTGCCTCCCGCGTCGCAGCGAGGGCTGCGTCGACAGCGGGCTCCGGAGCTGCCGCGACGACGCCCGCACCGTGGGCCGTGAGGAACCTCACTGCCCATGCGCGGCCCGCCCTCGGCAGCGACACGGCAACCGTGCCGGGCCCCCGCGCATCGTCGGTCCGGGTGCCGTCCTGCGTCTCCGGTGCCAGGTCATCGGCCAGCCAGGCTGCCTCGGGAGCGAGCACGAGATCCAGTCCCGTGCCGGCGTCCGGCGCTGCGGATCGTGCGTCGGTCGCCACGGTGACCGGGGCCTCGGCGTCGCCCTGCACGTCTGCGATCGCGGGTGCGGCGCTGCGGATGCGGTCGACCGCGAACGACCGGTCGCCGCCGGCGGTGAGGCAGTGCGCATCGAGGTACCAGACGCGGCCCAGGCGCAGCCGTTGCGGACGGATCGTCCGGCGGGTGAGCTCGTCGCGGGCCGGGACGTAGTAGTCGATGTCGAGCGCGGTGTCCGTCCGCATCGCCTCGCTCACGGTCGCGGCGAGGTCCGCGGGGATGCGCGGCGGTGCGGCATCGACCGCGGTGCCGGGCAGCGAGCCTGCGGCCGAGCGCAGCTTGGTCCGCACGGAGTCGAGCACCTCCGGGTCGGCCCGATGCGCCGAGTCGAGGTACTCGAGGGCGAGCAGCAGGCCGCCCGCCTCGTGCGCGCTCAGGCGCACGGGGACAGACACCTCGTCCGCATTGCCCACGTAGACGGCCCCGGATCCCCATTCGGCCTCGATGAGGTCGTCCGGCATGTGCCCGGGTCGGCCCGTCACGAAGAGCAGCTCGAGGTCGTCGACGATCTGGGCGCGGGAGACGCCGAAGTGGGCGGCGACCTCGTCGAGATCGGTGCCCGGGCGCCGTGTCAGGTACGGGACCAGGCCCAGCAGCCGTGACAGCCGGTCCTGCGCGCGCTCAGCCATGGGAGGCCTCCCCCGTCGTCGTGTCCGTGTGCGCCTCGCGCAGGGACGCCTCCGTGCGTCGCAGGGCCTCGACGTGGGCGCGGATGAGCGCGGGGGGACCCAGGACGACGACGGACGGCGAGAAGTCCAGCAGTCGGCGGGCGAAGGCCTCGAGGTCCTCGACGCCCACGCACACGACGTCCCAGCCGGCGGGGATCGACGGGGACTCCGCCGGCACCGGAGGAGGTGTGTCACGGGCGGCCTCGCGCAGGGGCACGCCGCGCCCCGGTGCCACGGCGAGGACGGCCTCGTGCGCGGTCGCGGCAGTCGCGCCCGCGGCTTCCGGCGTGCGGGGGTCGGGCAGCGCGGCGGACGCGCTGAAGTCGTCCGGCACCCGGTAGTCGCCGTCACTGCGGCGCGGCGCGCGGGATACGCGACCGGTGATGCGGCTGAGGCGGAAGGTGCGCAGATCGTCGCGGTGCACGTCGCGACCCACGACGTACGAGCGGTCGCCGCGGGTCAGCAGGGCGTACGGCTCCAGCGTGCGGCGGGCGGGCTCGCGTCCCGGCGGGCGGTACTCGAAGACGACCGCGCGCCGGTCGGACACCGCGCGCAGCAGCTCCGCGAACGCCGTCCCCGCGATCGTCGTGGGCACGTGGGCCTCCGCCTGCGCGCCGGCATCTGCGGCGGGGTCCTGCGCGGCCTCCGGTGCCGCGAACGCGTCGCCCAGGCCGCGCAGCTTGTTGAGCGCGCTGCGGGCGTCCGCGGCCAGCGCGGTGCCGGACAGCAGCGACTGGGCGACGGAGACGACCGCGGCCTCGGCGGGGGTGAAGTCGAGTCGGGTGAGCGCGTAGTCCGCCTCGTCGATCCGGTATCCGTACCCGGTGTCGCCGGTGAACGGGTCATCCCATGCGGTCGAGGAGATCGCGATCCCCAGTTCCTCGAGGGTCGCCTTGTCGCGTGAGAACTGGCGGTCGAAGGCGACGTCGTCCAGGTCCGCGTACTGGACGATGCTGCGGCGCAGCGCATCTCTGTCCGTCCACCCGCGTGCGGCGCGCAGGGCGATGAGCAGGTTCATGAGCCGCTCGGTCTGACGTCGCTCTCGTGACACGTCCCCTACAGTACTCACCATGATCCACTGGCGTCGCGCGACAGTCCGCTCAGTCCTCTCCGACCGCCCCGGGGCCCGGGAAATGGAGGCCGAGCTCCACGCCCCGCTCCCCCGCCCCGACGGCGCACCGCGGGACGGTGCGCTGATCGTCCGCGCGCTCGCGTACACCGATCTGGTGGGCGCGCCGGAGCCCGGCGATGCTGTGCTGCTGAACGTGTCCGCGCTGGCCAGGCGCCTGGGCACGGGCGGCTTCGCGCTCGTGACCGCGATACCCGATCGCCTGCCGGCGGACCCCGCTCCGGGTCCGGGACATCTCGTGAAGGACCGGTACTCTCCGCTGCAGACGATGGTCCTGGGGGTCGATGACCAGGAGTCGCCGCATCACACGACCCTCGCGGAGGCCGCGGGCATCGACGGGACGCCGGTCGTCGTCGCGGACCTCCATTCGGCACTGCCGGCGATCATCGCGGGGGTGCGGGCGGAGCGGCCCGAGGCCCGCATCGCCTACGTCATGACCGATGGCGCGGCACTGCCCCTGGCGTTCTCGCAGGCGGTCGCGGGCCTCAAGGAGGCCGGGTGGCTCCACACGACGGTGACGGTCGGGCAGGCCCACGGGGGCGACCTCGAGGCGGTCACTGTGCACACGGGACTGCTCGCCGCGGTGCACGTGGCACAGGCGGACATCGTGGTCGTGGCGCAGGGCCCCGGCAATCTGGGCACGGGCACGCCGTACGGGTTCTCGGGCCTCGTCGTGGGTGACCATCTGAATGCGGCGGCCCTGCTGGGCGCCACTCCGATCGCGGCGCTGCGCATGTCGGAGGCGGACGCGCGGGAGCGTCACCTGGGCATCTCGCACCACACGCTCACGGCTGTGGGCCGGGTGGCCCGTCCCGGCTGCCAGATCCCGGTCCCCCGGGACCCGTCCGCCGCCGAGGCCCCGGTCACCACCGCGATGGACGCGCAGCTGCCCCAGTTGGAGACCGCCGGACACGCCCTCGTCGACGTGCCCACCGACGGCCTCCTGGCAGCACTGCGCGAGTCACCGGTGCGCCTCACGACGATGGGACGCGGGCTGGACGAGGACCCGGTCGCCTTCGTGGCCTCCGCCGCGGCCGGCAGGCTGGCCGCCGGGAGGCTCCGTTCCTGAGACCAGCGGTCGCTGAGACTCGGCTGCTCTAAGGCTCAGCGGCTGAGGACAGACAGCAGCACCGCCGCTGGTCCGCATGTGCGGGACTCAGCGGCGGTGCCGGACTGCGAGTGGGACTCAGGCCCCTGCGACGGCCTCGAGGTCGCAGACGAAGATGAGGCTCTCGTTCGGGCCGATCGCCCCGGGCACGCCGTTCGGCCCGTAGGCCAGGTGCGGCGGGATGCGCAGGGTGCGGCGACCGCCCACGCGCATGCCCTGGACGCCCTGGTCCCAGCCGGCGATGACCATGCCGACGCCCAGCTTGAACTGCAGCGGGGTGCCCCGGTTGTACGAGGCGTCGAACTCCTCGCCGGTCGAGTGGGCCACACCCACGTAGTGGACGGCGACCGTGTCGCCGGCCTTGGCCTCGGGACCGTCGCCCACGATGTCGTCGGTGATCTCGAGATCAGTCGGGGCGGCATCGCCCGGGAAGTCGATCTCCGGCTTCTGCTTGCTCATGTGCGTCTCCTTCGCTGGGGTGTGCGTGTTCTGGGGGTGCGCCGGGTCTCAGCCCGCGGCCGAGAGGATGTCGATGACGAAGACGAGGGTCGCTCCGCCGGGGATGGACGGGGGCGATCCCGCGTCGCCGTAGCCCTTGTCGGCGGGAATGACGACGACGATCTGCGAGCCGACCTTCTGGCCCACGAGCGCCTCGTTCCAGCCGTCGATGACGGGTGCGGAGCCCACGCCCTGCACGACGAACGG
>DWZY01000159.1 GCA_019117325.1 Candidatus Brevibacterium intestinigallinarum | reverse complement strand
GACGGTGCCTCGTCGATCTGCGCTGTGTGCCGCAGGATCGGGACGGCGATCTGGCGGACGCGATCGGTCGGGTGCTGGCCGGTCTCTCGGCCGGGCGCGCCTGAGCGGAGGGTCATGGGAGCAGTGGGGTCAGCGGGTGCACCGGGGCCGCTGGAATCTCAGCCGGGAACGGCGCCGGGTTCGTTCGTCATCGCGACGGCCGGGCACGTGGATCACGGCAAGTCGACGCTGGTACGGGCGCTCACAGGGATCGAGCCGGATCGATGGGACGAGGAGCGCCGGCGCGGGCTGACGATCGATCTGGGGTTCGCGTGGACGACGCTTCCCAGCGGCCGCATCGTGTCCTTCGTCGATGTGCCGGGACACGAGCGCTTCCTGGGCAACATGCTGGCCGGTGTGGGCCCCGCCCCGATCGTCCTCTTCGTCGTCGCTGCGGACGAGGGGTGGATGCCCCAGTCAGACGATCACCGCGATGCGATCGCCGCCCTGGGGATCGAGCACGGACTCCTCGTCGTCACACGCGCGGACCTGGCCCCCGAGGCCGTCGACGCCGTCGTCGCGCGGGCCCGGGCGGAGCTTGCGGACACGGGGATCGCAGACGCGCCCGCGGTCGTCGTGTCCGGGGCGACCGGGGAGGGGCTCGAAGAGCTGCGCGCCCGGCTGGACGAGGTGCTGGCCCAGGCGCCGGTCCCGGACCCGCACGCGCGCATCCGCCTGTGGATCGATCGTGCCTTCACGATCTCCGGGGCGGGCACCGTCGTGACGGGCACGCTGGGCGCCGGGACGCTGCGACCGGACGATGTGCTCGCGCTGCTGAGCGGGGGAAGCGGTGCGGGTGCGCGCAGCGGAGCAGCAGACCTCCGGGACGTGACGGTGCGCGGACTGCAGAGTCAGGACGCAGCGGTCAGCGAATTGGGTCCGGTGACACGTGCCGCGGTGAACCTGCGCGGCGTGCCGGCGGATGCGGTGCACCGGGGCGACGTCCTGCTGAGTCCGGGAGCATGGAGTCTCACCGCAGTCGTGGATGTCCGCGGGCTCACGGGTGCGGCACTGGATGAGGCTCCGCGGGAGCTCACCGCGCATGTGGGCACTGCTGCGGTGCAGGCGACCGTGCGGCCGCTGGGTGCGGAGCATGCGCGACTTACGCTGGCACGCGGACTGCCGCTGACCCTGGGTGACCGCCTGCTGCTGCGCGCGCCCGGGGACCGAGCGGTGTTCGCGGGCGTGCAGGTCCTCGACGTGGATCCGCAGGAGCTCGCGCGGCGCGGGGACGGCAGGCGGAGGGCAGAGGCTCTGGCGGGGATGGACCCGCGGGGTGATCTGGCGGCGGAGGTTCAGCGCCGTGGCGCTGTGCCGGTGGGCGTCCTGGAGGCGCGGGGATTCGCGGTGCCGGGAGCGGAACCCGTGGCCGGGGATCCTGCTGCCGGGGAGGTCTCCTCTGGGGAGGTCGCGTCCGGACGGCTGCAGTCCGAGGAACTCCCGGGTGGTGTGCGACGCGTGCGCGACCTGCTGGTCGACGAGGAGCGACTGGCCGCCTGGGCGCGGACGCTGGCGGAGGCTGTCCGGGCGGAGCTGGCAGCGGACCCGCTGTCCCCCGGACTCACGGGCAAGGCGGCCGTCGACCGGCTGAGTCTGCCGGACCTGTCCGGAACAGGGGGCACCAGCCGGGAGAAGCAGGGAGGTGCCGGGCAGGGCGGTGACGCGCAGCAGGCGGCGCGGGCGACCTCGGCGCTGCTGAGTGCCCTCGTGCGGGAGGCGGAGCTGACGGTCGAGGCCGGGCGGATCCGTCCGCACGGCGCGCAGCGGAGCATGGGCGCGGCCGAGCCCGCGATCCGCGCGCTGGAGGACGGGTGGACGCAGGCCCCGTTCCGCGCGCCGGAGGCGCGTGACCTCCAGCGCCTCAAGCTGGGTGCGCGGGAGCTCGCGGCGGCGGAGGCGCAGGGGCGGCTGGTCCGCCTGGGCGGGCAGGACGCGCGCGGCGGTGCGGGAACCCGCGGCGGCACCGCGGGGCAGGGGGATCCCATCGTGCTGGGGCCGGGCGCCCCCGCGCAGGCGATGCGGATCCTGACCGGGCTGTCCCAGCCGTTCACCACGAGTGAGGCGCGGCAGGCCCTCGATACGACGCGCAGGACGGTCATCCCGCTGCTCGAGCACCTGGACGCCCGCGGCTGGACGGTCAGGCGGGATGCCGGCCACCGGGAGGTCGCGCGGCGGAGCGGCGACTGACAGCGCGGGTGCCCCACCAGGGCCATGCGCGCCGGCTGCTCAGGGCGCGGAGCGCAGTCAGGACAGCCGCGTCAGACTGAGCGGTTCGTCCGTGCGGTCCAGCGGCCGTCCTCGTGGCGGACCGCGATGGGATGATCGAAGACCGCACTGACGTTGTCCGTGGTGAGGACGCTGTGAGCCGGGCCGTGCGCCAGCGGTGCGCCGTCTCGCAGCAGGAGCGCGTGCGTGACCGAGGTGGGGATCTCCTCGAGGTGGTGGGTCACGAGGACCGTCGTGAGGTCCGGGTGCTCGTCCGGGAGGATCTCGAGGGTCTCCATGAGCTGCTCGCGGGCGGCGACGTCCAGACCGGTCGCGGGCTCGTCCAGGAGGAGCAAGTCCGGGTCGGCCATGAGGGCGCGGGCGATGAGAGTGCGTCCGCGCTCGCCCTGGGACAGAGTGGGCCAGGCCGCGTGGGCGCGGTCGGCCAGGCCGAAGCGGCTGAGGAGAGCGAGTGCACGCTCGTTCTGCTCCGGTGTGGGCTCCCACCGCAGCATCGTCTCGATCGTGCCGGTCAGGCCGGTGAGCGTCACGTGGAGTGCGGTCAGCTTCGAGCGCAGCGGGTGACGCGGGTTCACGTGGCCGATCCGCTCGCGCAGGGCCCGCAGCTCGACACGGCCCACGCGGTGGCCCAGCACGTCGACCGTGCCGCTGGTGGGGTGCCCCATCCCGCCGGCCAGGCTGAGGATCGTGCTCTTCCCCGCCCCGTTGGGCCCCAGCATGACCCAGTGCTCACCGCGGCCGATCGTGAAGGAGATGCCGGGGAGGATGACGGTCGAGGCGCGCCGGAACGTGACATCCGTGAAGTCGAGTGCGGGGCTCTGGGGCATGGGGCTCCTGGTCGTGCGGGTCCGGAGATGGTTCGAAGGGGCTGGATGTTCACTGTGAGGCAGTGTTGCCCCGCTCACACGCCAGGGTAGACCGGCGGCTCCGCACGCGTGCACGGGGGCGGTGGCTGTCAGCACTCCACCAGGTTGGCGTGGTTCCCCTCAGACTCCACCGAAGTGGGCGGGGAAGACTTGCCGGAGGCAGGAAGGTGGAGGGATGTCGGTGACGGATGAACGCGGGATCGGAAGCGCGACGGGCCGGATGGGGCAGGACGATCGTCTGACGGACGAGGCCCCGCTGACCGCGCAGATGCTGCCGGTGATCACGGAGGACCTCGCCCAGGTGCGCGAGCACCCCACACAGCAGGTCGAGGTTTCAGCACGGGAGGCCGACGCCGCAGAGACGGCCGAGAAGAGCGAGAAGAGCTCGAGCGGTGTCTCGCCGACCTCGCTGGTCGCGGGTGCGGCGGCGGCTGCGACCTCGTCGGTCATCGGCGGACAGCTGGGTGTCGCGGGAACCGTCGTGGGTGCGGGACTGGCGAGCATCGTCACCGCCGTCGCGGTGTCTCTCTACAGCCGCGGCCTGGACAAGGGCAAGG
>DWZY01000158.1 GCA_019117325.1 Candidatus Brevibacterium intestinigallinarum | reverse complement strand
CACAGCCACGACGAGGCGATCCAGGGCCCGCACGGCGAGGACCGCTTCGAGGCGATGAACTTCCACACCCGTAAGTGGGTGCGACCCGAGGACCTCAACGCGAACGGGACACTGTTCGGCGGCAGCCTCCTGCGCTGGATCGACGACGAGGCGGTCGTCTACGCGATGATCCAGCTGGGCAACCAGCGGATCGTCACGAAGTACATCTCGGAGATCGAGTTCGTGTCGTCCGCGACGCAGGGCGACATCCTGGAGATCGGCCTGCAGGCCGTCCACTTCGGCCGCACCTCGCTCACGATGCGGTGCGAGGTGCGCAACATCATCACGGGGGACACGATCCTCTCGATCGACAAGATCGTCTTCGTGGCACTGGCCGAGGACGGGTCGCCGCTGCCGCACGGCTACTCCACCATCACGTACGCGCGCGACCGGTTCCCGGAGGACCTCCGGCGTCGGAAGCGCTCGATCTCCTGAGGAGCTCTCCATGACGATCCGGCTGGAGAACGTGGGCATCGCCGTGCAGGACCTGGATGCGACGATCGCCTTCTTCACGGACCTGGGACTGACGGTCCTGGGGCGCGACACCGTGCAGGGGGAATGGGCGGACACCGCGGTGGGCCTCGACGGCAACCACTCCCGCATCGCGCTCCTGCAGACGCCGGACGGCCACGGCAGGCTCGAGCTCTTCGAGTACAACCACCCGGAGGCGATCCCGACCGCGCCCACCCAGCCGCACGAGATCGGGATGCACCGCGTCGCATTCTCCGTCGACGACCTCGACGAGGCCCTCACGATCGCCGCGCGTCACGGGTGCCACCCGGTCCGCGGAGTCGCGACCTACGAGGACGTCTACCGACTCACGTACGTGCGCGGTCCCAGCGGGATCCTCGTCATGCTGGCGCAGGACCTCAGGAACGGGGCGAAGGGGGACGACGACGCATGAGCACGACGCAGACTGGCCGCATCGTCTACGAGACCGCGACCTCCATCGACGGGTGGATCGCGGATCAGCAGAACTCGCTGTCCTGGCTCTTCGCCGTCCCCATCGAGGAGGCGGACCAGGCGTCGCTCGCCCCGCCCGCGGCACCCGTCCAGGTCATGGGATCGACGACGTACCTGTGGGTGGTGGAGGAGATGGGGGCGCTCGAGGATCCGCAGAAGTGGTCGGAGGCGTTCGCGCCGGCGGACGTCTTCGTGTTCACCACCCGGGACCTGCCGGTCCCCGAAGGCACGGAGGTCACGTTCCTGTCCGGCGACGTCGCGGACCACCTGGGGACTCTGCGCACCGCGGCGGCCGGCGGAGACATCTGGGTCGTGGGCGGGGGCGATCTGGCCGCACAGTTCCTGGAGGCCGGCGCACTCGACGAGATCGTCCTGTCCGTCGCACCCGTCATGCTGGGTTCCGGCGCCCCGCTCTTCCCGCGCAGGCTCGAAGCGGACCGGCTCACCCTGGTGAGCGCGACACAGGCAGGACAGTTCGCCCGGCTCGTCTACCGCGTGACCCCGTGACGCGACGGGCGCCCCGTCCGCGCTCGCGGAGGGGACGCCCGTCCACGGGAGTCGGCGGCCGTCAGCCGGGACGGTGCTCCAGCATCGTCTCCTCCAGCAGCGCCTGCGCGATCGGGCGGTAGTCGGTGCTCTCGTCGTACCACTGGTCGAAGTCCGCGAACTCGCCGGTCTCCTCGTAGCCCAGCTCCTCGATCTTCGCCTGCCACGTCTCGCGGGAGGCGTCGAGGCGCTCCTGGATGTCCTCGCCGATGATCCCGGACTCCGCGACCTCGCCGCGCGTCTCCTCCGCGAACGACCGGATCTCATCCTGCAGCGCGGTGGAGGCCTCGTCGATGCTGCCGTCGCCCTCGTTCGCCAGTTCGATCGCATCGACCTTGCTGCCCACGGTCGAGACCATGCCGCCGTGGAAGTACGCGTCGAACCCGTCGAAGAGGATCTGCTGGTACGCCAGTGGCAGGGAGTCGACCGTTGATCCGGTGAGGATCGCGCCGGCCACGCGCGGGAAGCTGGTCTCCGTGGGGTAGCCCAGGTGGGGCGCGACCTCGAAGAAGCCGCCCTGGACCACATCGGACAGAACGGCAAGCGTGCAGTCGATCGTGCCGCGCTGCAGGGCCTCGTACGCTTCGACGCCCGCGATGGACACGGGCGTGCCGCCCACGTGCTCGACCATGTCATTCGCGGCCGGCGATCCGACGCGCACCTGGAGCCCCTGCCAGTCCTCCAGGTCCGGGACAGGGTCCGTGCAGATCGAGTAGTAGTTGCCTGAGGCCATGACCGGGACGAGCGGCGTCACGCCGATCGCCTCGTATTCCTCGAGGATCTGGGGCGTGCCCCACGCGACGTCCGCCGCGACGATGTTCGCCAGGATCTCGCCGACCATGGGGGACGACGGGTCGCCGCCCAGCATGTTGTTGAGCGCGTTGAAGGCCGGGAACTGCGCCGGGTCGTAGGACGGCAGTGTAAAGGCCATGTCGACGCGCCCGTCGGCCAGCGCATCGTGGATCTCGTCGTAGGTCGCGATCGACTGGTTCCAGGCCAGGTCGACGGTGATCTTCCCACCGGACCGCTCCTCGACCGCCTCCTTGAATTCCGTGCCCAGCGGCGCCTGCGGCGAGTCCTGCGAGGTGGCCGGGACCTGGTACGTAATCGTCACGGGCTCCAGGTCCTCCAGCGCGGCGGCGACCTCCTCATCGGACGCGCCGTAGTCGAAGCCGTCGCCGGCCTCGCCACCGGAGGTGGAGCCGCCCGCGCTGCCCGCGCATGCGGTCAGGACGAGTGCCAGTGCGGACAGCGCCGCGGCGCGGCCCAGCCGTGGGTGCAGTGATGTGTGTGCCCTCATGCGTTCGCCTTTGAATCGAGTGGAAGGAACGGTGCGGGGAATTGACCCGCATCTCAGATCGTATCTCACTGATCGTTCGTTCATCCTTGACGCTCGCGCGTGCGCCTGCCTAACCTGCTGGTGACAGGCACGCCGGGGTGCCGTGCGTGTCGATGGGACCGCGGATCCGGTGTACCGGGAAGGCCGCACCGCCGTGACACACACATCCTCGCAGCTCAGCATCGCCGTGGCACCCGTGGGTGAGGGACTCGATGTCGACGTCGAGCCCACGTTCTCCCAGCAGTTCGCTCTCCACGCCCGCGACCGCGGGGAGACGGACGCGATCATCGACTCGACGGGAACGCTCACCTTCGCGCAGCTGGAGGCCCGGACGAACCAGCTGGCCCGCCTGTTCTGTCAGCGAGGAGTGGGGGAGGGCGACTTCGTCCTCCTCGCGTCGCCGGCCCCGTCCGACCTGCTGCTGGGGGCCATCGCCGCGTGGAAGGTCGGGGCCGTACCCATGCCGGTCTCCGATCGGCTGGTCCAGCGCGAGCTCGATGCCCTCGTCGAGTTGGGGCGGCCGGCGCTCGCGATCGACACGACGGATCGCGCGCTGGGTGTCCCCCGCATCATCGACCTCGCTGAGGCCAGCACGCAGGAAGCGGGCCCGCTGCCGCCGGTCATCGCCCCGTCCCTCAAGTCGCCCACCTCCGGTGGCAGCACGGGGATGCCCAAGCTCATCGTCTCCGGCTCGACCGCGGTCCCGGAGGCGATTGCGGGCATGGGCCGGCTCATGGGCGTGCCGCCGCACTCCGTCTGCCTCATCACGGCGGCGCTGCACCACAACGCCTCATTCAGCGACGCGCTGGCCGCCCTCACGATGGGCAGCACCACCGTGCTCATGGAGCGCTTCGACGCGGAGGAGACGCTCGCGATGATCGAGCGCCATCGTGCGCACTGGGTCTATGCGGTGCCCACGATGATGCAGCGGATCTGGAAGCTTCCGCAGACGGTGAAGGACGCGTACGACCTGTCGTCCGTCCAGACGCTCTTCCACGTCGCAGCGCCCTGTCCCGCGTGGCTCAAGCGCGCATGGATCGATTGGCTGGGACCGGAGGCGATCCGCGAGCTCTACGGCACGACGGAGGGCCAGGCCGCGACCGTGATCACCGGGACCCAGTGGCTGGAGCACCCCGGATCCGTAGGGGCACCCGTCGTGGGCGAGGTGAGCATCCGCGACGACGCGGGGCACGTGCTGCCGATCGGCGAGACCGGTGTGGTGTGGGCGCGGCGCGGGGCGGGAGAGCCCGCCTCCTACCACTACCTGGGCTCACAGGCGGAGGTCGACTCCGACGACTGGGAGACGGTGGGCGATGTGGGAAGGCTCGACGCGGACGGGTACCTGTACCTCACCGACCGCCGGACAGACATGGTGCTGGTGGGCGGGGTCAACGTCTACCCGGCGGAGGTCGAGGCCGTCAGCGACATGCATCCGGAGGTCCTGGCGTCGTGCTGCGTGGGCATCGACGACGAGGAACTGGGATCGGTCCCCGCACTCGTCGTGGAGACACACTCCGGGCAGGTTCCCGCGGACCTGGACGACCACCTGCGGGCGCACCTGGCGCGCGTGAAGCAGCCCCGACGCACCGTAGCGACGACGGATCGTCTGCGGGATGCGGCGGGCAAGATCCGGAAGCGGGAGATCCGCGCGGCCCACCTGGTGGGCTGATCCCGGCCGCTCCACGACGGCTGCACGGCCTGACACGGGCGCGCCCGTCCAGTGGTAGCGAGCCGTCCTGCTCCGCGGACCGGCCCCTATCGCCCCGCGCGGAACCGGTCTAGCGTGGAGGTGTGACGACCTTCGACGCCGCCTCCGCCTCCCCGCAGCCCACGATCACGACGCTGGGCGGTCTCCGCGCGGCGGGGATCGCCACCCGCTCGCTGCGGGAGGAGCTGCGGGGGAACCTGCTGGCCGCGCTGTCCACCGGCGCGGATCCGTGGCCGGGTCTCCACGGCCTGGGCGACACCGTCCTGCCGCAGGTCGAGCGCGCCCTCATCGCCGGCCACGACATCGTGCTGCTGGGGGAGCGCGGACAGGGCAAGTCGCGGCTGCTGCGCGCGCTCACCGCCCTGCTGGACGAGTGGTCGCCCGCGATCGCCGGCACGGACCTGTCGGAGGACCCCTTCCACCCGATCACCGCCGCGGCGCAGGCCCGCGCCCGCGCCCAGGGCGACGAGCTGCCGATCGTCTGGCGGCACCGGTCGGAGCGGTTCGTGGAGAAGCTCGCCACCCCGGACACCTCCGTCGCGGACATGATCGGCGACGTCGACCCCGTCAAGGTCGCGGAGGGGCGCAGCCTGGGCGACCCGGAGACCATCCACTTCGGCCTGGTGCCCCGGGCGCATCGCGGGATCGTCGCGATCAACGAGCTGCCGGACCTCGCCGAGCGCATCCAGGTCGCGCTCCTCACCGTCATGGAGGAGCGCGACGTCCAGATCCGCGGCTACGTCCTGCGCCTGCCCCTGGACGTGCTGGTCGTCGCCTCCGCGAACCCGGAGGACTACACGAACCGCGGGCGCATCATCACCCCGCTCAAGGACCGCTTCGGGGCGGAGATCCGCACCCACTACCCTCCGGAGCTGGACGACGAGATCGCGGTCGTCCGGCAGGAGGCGCACCTGGCCGCGGACGTGCCCGACCACCTCATCGAAGTGCTGGCCCGCCTGACGCGCGGCCTGCGCGAGTCCCCGGCGATCGACCAGTCCTCCGGTGTCTCCGCCCGCTTCACGATCGCGGCGGCGGAGACGGTCGCGGCCGCCGCACGTCGCCGGGCCGCGCTGGCGCAGGCATCCCGGGAGGAGACCGCGGTCCCGGACGGCACCGCCGCCGAGGCCGTGGCCCGTCCCGTGGACCTGGGCACCCTGGTCGACGTGCTGCGGGGCAAGCTCGAGTTCGAGCCCGGTGAGGAGGGCACGGAGCGCGAGGTGCTGGAGTACGGCCTGCGCGTCGCGACCGCGGAGACGGCGCGCCACCGACTGGCCGGCCTGGACCTGGGCCCGCTGGTCCGGGCGTTCGAGGACGGGGTCACCGTCACGACGGGTGACGCGGTCTCCGCCACCGCACTGCTGGACGGACTGCCGGACCTGGACGAGGCGGGACTCTACGACGCGATCGCAGAGCGGCTGGACGCGCAGTCCGACGGGGAGCGGGCGGCGGCGATCGAGCTGGCGCTCGAGGGTCTTTACCTGTCGCGGAAGCTGTCGAAGGAGACGGGGGAGGGACAGGCCGTCTATGGATGACGTCCGCTACGGCCGCTTCGCCGGAGGTCCGGATCCACTGGAACCGCCCGTGGATCTGGCCGACGCGCTCGCGTCCGTCGCGGATGACGTCATGGCCGGCTATGGTCCCGACCAGGCACTGCGCGAATTCCTGCGTCGGGGCGGTGAGCGGACGCGCGGCCTCGACGACTTGGCCGGCGACATCCAGCGCCGGCGCCGCTCCCTGCTGGACCGTCACGGGATGGGCGGCACGCTCGAGGAGGTGCAGAGGCTCCTCGACGAGGCGGTCCTGGCGGAGCGGGGACA
>DWZY01000157.1 GCA_019117325.1 Candidatus Brevibacterium intestinigallinarum | reverse complement strand
GGTAGTCGCGCTGCCGTTCCTGGCGAGCCCGGCGGCTGCCCGCTTCGCCGTCGACGTACTTGATCTCTCCGTTGACCTCGAGGATCAGCTTCGCGGCACGGTGGAGGAAGTCGACTCGTGCCCGGAACGGCTCGTCAGGGTTGCCGAACACCACCTGGGTGACGAACCCGTCGATCCCGTGCTCGTGGAGTCGGACCGCGCAGATCGACTCCGCGGGGGATTCGTGGGAGGGATCGGCGATCGACAGTGCCAGGCGGGCGCGGCGTGCTCCACGGCGCCCGGAGTGACTTGGAGGAAAGGGCGACGTCAGATCGCCCGTGATCAAGCGGTTGCGCAGTGCGGCATCGATCATCGGGACGGAGATGTCCAGCGGATAGTCGTGCGCGACGTCGGACAGAGTCCTCGCCACAGTCGTGACTCGAGTTCCGTCGAGGACAGCCACGTCCGTCGTGGGCAGAGGCCGCTTGCGGACGAGCATCTGCCGGTAGGCGACCGATCGTTCAGGGCGGATCACCTCTGCCCTGTCCTGCACATGTTGGGTGACCGGCAACCCCCACAGCAGAGCAGCGGACAGGTGTGAGAAGGCAGAGCCGGTCGGCAGGGTCTCACGATAGGAATCGACGAGGATGCTGAGCCTTGCCACGTGTCCCCTGAGTCCTTCACGGTTGATGTGCTCCGCGTCGGGCAGAGTCGTGGAGTCAGCGATCGCATGCAGTGCCGCGTGGTCTTTCGAGGTGCACTCCGGCCGCACGAGGTAGACCCCGCTGCGGATGCGAGCGAGACAGCAGTGAAGGGCGTCGTCGAGCTCAGCGCGCGTGACGCCCGCGCGATCGCACGTCGCACGGGTCAGGAGTGCAGTCATGACGGGACCGTCTCAGCAGAACTCGGCGGCGGCAACACCCCCTGGCGGTCTGTGGACAGCTGAGACCGCAGGCCGCCATCGGTGACCTCAAGTCGCACGGAGTCAGCGCTCGAACGCGACGGACGGGCTGCTGGCTCGGGGGACACGTGCACGCACCCGTCCTTCGGACCAGCAGCCCGTCCGTCGCGGCAGGGGAAGGGCCGCGGCAGGAGGGCGGCCCGACGGTCAGCCCGCCACCCTCACGCGCTCTCGAGCCCCGCGCGGATGATGTCGTAGCTCTCCGCGAGTGCCTCGCCCGCCCGGTGATGGATGGACTCCGTGATCGCGCGGGCGGAATCCGCGTCCCCGTCCTCCAGCGCGTCGATCATCGCCTCCTGCCCGGCCACCGTGATGTCCGGCCAGCCGGGCACATCGGAGTACAGCGAGCGCGGCACGTACCGGATGCACAGGGCCGCGGCCCAGCGCAGCTTGGGGGAGTCGGACGCGTGGTTGATGATCGAGTAGAACTCCCGGTTCTTCTCGTCGAGGCCGTGCACCGCGCGCCGGTGCACCAGGGCCAGGGACTCGTGGTGGATGGCGCGCAGCTCGGCGAACTCCTCCTCGCCCAGGGCGCCGACCGCCCGCGCGGACAGCTCGCCGCTCACGAACGCGAGCGTGAGGAACACGTCCCGGATGTCCGAGGCCGTCAGCTGCCCCACCTCGAAGCCCACCCCGGGCGTCCGCACCACCAGCCCCTCCGTCACGAGCCGCTGCATCGCCTCGCGGACCGGCGTCAGTGACATCTCGTACTGCGCGGCCAGCTGGTGCACGCGCAGGGAGCTGCCCGGCGGCAGATGGCCGGACACGATGTTCTCCCCGATGTCGGACGCGACGATCGAGGCCGCAGTGCCGTAGCGCCTGCCGCTCTCGACCGCCGCGCCGACACCGGTCGCCGCGCCAGCACCGGTCGCCGCGTCGCCACCGGTCATCACATCGTCTCCACTGATCCTCGCCCTCACAGGCTCACGAGCACCGTCTTCGTCGCCGTGTACGCGTCGAGCGATTCGTACCCCTTCTCGCGCCCGTACCCGGACTTCCCGAATCCGCCGAACGGGTACTCGACACCACCGCCGGCACCGTACGCGTTCGCGTACACCTGACCCGCACTGATGCGCGCGGCCAGCCGGTGCACGCGCGAGGAGTCCCGCGTCCACACCGCCGCCATGAGAGCGTAGTCCGTGCCGTTGGCCAGGGCGACCGCCTCGTCCTCCGTCTCGAAGGTCCGCGACACGAGCACCGGTCCGAACACCTCCTCGCGGAAGATCTCCGCGTCCGCCTCGACCCCCGCGATGAGTGTGGGCGCGTAGTACGCACCCTGCCCCAGGTCGCCGCCGGACGGTGCAGAGCCGCCGGTCACGACCGTTCCCGAGGCCCGCTCCACCATCCCGGCCACGCGATCCTGCTGCTTCCGGGAGATGAGCGGCCCCAGGTCGGGATCCGTGGACCCGGGTCCCAGCGAGGTCGCCTCGAACGCGGCGCGCAGCCGGTCCAGGAGCTCCGCCTCGACGGACGAGTGCACCAGCAGGCGCGAGCCCGCAGAGCAGGTCTGCCCCGCGTTCTGCAGGATGCCCTTCGTGGCGAACTGCGCCACCCGGTCCAGGTCCGCGTCCGGGAACACGACGTGCGGGGACTTCCCGCCCAGCTCCAGGACGGTGGGCACGACGTTCTGCGCGGCAGCTCCCGCGATCAGACGACCCACCGGGTTCGAGCCCACGAAGCCCATGTGATCGATCCCGGGGTGGGCAGCGAGGGCCGCCCCGGCCTCGGCGCCGATACCGGGGACCACATTGATGATCCCGGGCGGGAACCCGGCCTCGATCGCGAGCTCGGCCAGGCGGACCGCGGACCGCGGCGTCTCGTCCGCCGGCTTGAGCACCACGGCATTGCCGGTCACGACGGCCGGGGCGACCGCGCGGCCGAACAATTGCAGCGGGTAGTTCCACGCGATGACGCTGCCGCAGACCCCCAGGGGCTCGCGGCGCGTGTACACGTGGAAAGCCGGGTCGACCGGCAGCTGCAGGCCGTAGTACGAGTCGATCGCGCGGCCGTAGAACGTGAAGTACCGGGCGGTCACGGTCGCATCCGTGCGCGCCTGCGAGATCGGCTTGCCGGTGTCCTGGGAGTCCAGGAGCGCCAGCTCGTCGACGTGGTCCAGGATGAGCGCCGCGTATGCCTGCGCGACGTCCGCCCGGTGCTCCGGCTTCGTGCCCGCCCAGTCCGGCTGGGCCGCCCGAGCCGCCGCGACGGCCGCGTCGATGTGGTCCGCGGATCCCCGCAGCACCTCACCGATGACGCGGCCGTCCGCCGGGTCCACGTTCTCGTACGTCTGGTCGCCTCTCACGCGCTCGCCGTCGATGAACGCGGGTGTCTGAGTCATCGCTTCGCAGCACCTCCTGCGGTGGTGGAGGACCCCGTCGCCGTCACCGAAGGTCCCGAGGACGGCGGCCCGCCGCCGCCCGCAAGGGTGGCCGTGGCCGGCTTCGCGGCCTCCTTCGCCTTCTCCGCCGTCACGGCCGCCTGGACCGAGGCGCCGATGTCGTCGCCGGCGCGCAGGGGGCGGTCGCGGAAGATGCCCTCGTGGGCGAGGATCGGGCGGCGATCGCCGCCCAGCTCCGGGTGCCGCTCCTCGAGCCGCTCCCGCTTCTCCATCGACCTGCGCCAGTAGTCGACCGCGTCCCTGTTCCCGTTGCCCATGCCCTTCCAGCTCTTGGGCATGTCCTCGCGGCTGTGCCCGGCGGACGCGAAGCCGCTGGTGCGGACGGTGGTGAGTACCCGCCGGGCACTGCTGCCGCAGTCCGGGCAGTCCGGGGCGGGGGAGGACATGGACGCGACGGCGGCCTCGAACCGGTGATCGCCCTCGCAGCGGTAGTCGTACAGGATCATGAGTAGAACCCGTCCGGGCCGGTGCGGAAGTTCGCCCGCTGGCCCTCGTCGTGGCCGAAGATCATCTCCGCACCCGTCTCCTGCTCGATGCGCTTGAGCTTCTCGACCGATGCGAGCCAGTCGAGGCTGGACCACACGATCGCGGCGCCGACGGGCGGATCGCCGTACGACTCCTCCATGTAGACGGCGTCCGAGGTGAAGATCTTCGTGCCCTCGTTGGGCAGGTCGACGCGCAGCGACATCGTGCCCCACGTGTGGCCCGGTGTCTGGATGACGGAGACGCCGGGCACGATCTCGTCATCGCCGGTGATGCCGCCGATGGTGAGGCCCTTGTAGTCGTCCGGGATGTGCGCGCCCTTGTTGTAGCCGGTGATGTCCTTGACACCGTCCAGCTCCGCCTGGCTCGTGACGATCCGCGTCTTGCCGTTGTCGAACATGCGCGCGTTCGCGGCGTGGTCGAAGTGCAGGTGGGAGAGGACGAGGATGTCGATGTCGTCCGGCGCCAGCCCCATCTGGGACAGGCTCGAATCGAGGTAGCCGGAGTCGCCCTCCGGGTCGTCGAGGACCGGGAAGAACTCGTGGAAGCCGGTGGGCTCCCAGTGCGTCTGCCAGTTCCGGGGGACGCCCGTGTCCCAGAGGATCTTCCCGTCCGGATGGTCGATGTAGACCGCGTGCGTGGGGACCTGGCCCCACGCACGCGGGTCGTTCTTGTGCTCGCGGGTCTTGATGACGGTGTGGGGTGCCAGGAGCAGCCAGGTGCGGTCTGCCTCCATCGTTCCCGTGTCGAGGATGTGGACTTTCATGTCAGGTGCGGTGGCCATGGGGATCTTCCTCTGCCTCGTCGTTGAAGGTCGGTCGCTCCGTGCGCGGCGGGTGCGGACGCCTGGGGCGTACGCCACTCTCCGTACGAGCAAATATATTTCAGATCGGCGAAGAGTCAAGGGGTCGCTCTGTGGGGTGCAGCCTCATTCCGCGGCATGGCCGGGCGAATCGCATGTTCAGGCCTGATGGGTGCAGGTATGCGCATATCCCTTGACGTCGGGAATATATTTGAGTAGCTTCGCAGGTGCCGGCGTCCCGGCCGGCATCACACGGCGCTCGGGCGCCACACGATGAGGTGGGTGTGCATGGTCACTGGACGGAACATTGTGCTGGATGCAGTGGGGTCCACCGCTGCCCGTGAATACGACGTACCGGAGCCGCCTGCGGGCGGCCTCGTGCTGTCGATGATCCGGGCGAACGTATGCGGTTCGGACGTGCACATCCTGAATGGTGGGCACCCACTGGTGCAGCCCGGCTGCGTCATGGGCCACGAGGGCGTGGGCCGTGTGCACGCGCTGGGCGAGGGCGTGACGACGGACTTCGCGGGTGAGCCGCTGGCAGTGGGCGACCGCGTCGTCTCCACCTACTTCCAGGCCTGCCGCCGCTGCCCCGAGTGCAACAGCGGGAATCAGAACATCTGTCGCAACGCCTACACCGCATGGGGTGCGCCAGCGGATCGGGCGCCGCACTTCCACGGGACGTTCGGCACCCACTACGTCGTGGGTCCCAGCTTCGCGGTCTACAAGGTGCCGGACGGCGTCACGAGCAAGGCGGCCTCGAGTGTGAACTGCGCGCTGTCGCAGGTGTACTACGGCTGCCTGCTGGGCGAGGTGTCCTACGGGGACAGGGTGGTCATCCTGGGGGCCGGCGGACTGGGCGTGTGCGCGTCCGCGGTCGCCAGCTCGTTCGGCGCGACCGTCTGGGTCGCGGAGATGGCACCGCAGCGCTTGGCGAAGGTGAAGGAGTTCGGCGCCCACCACACGGTGGACCTCACGCAGGCCGAGGACGGCGACGGTCGCGTCGAGCTCATCAAGGAGCAGACCGGCGGCGGCGCGGATGTCGTCATCGACCTCTCCGGCGTCCCCTCCGTCTTCTCCGAGGGTGCGCGGATGACGCGGGCCGGCGGCATCTTCGTGGAGATCGGCAACATCACCCCTCACAAGTACACGGAGTTCGATCCGGGCCTCTTCACGCGCACGGGCGTCCAGATCCGCGCGGCGATCCGCTACCCGCAGACCGTGCTGGGGCGCGCCATCCGGTTCGTCGCGGACACGCCGCACTTCCCCTGGGAGACCCTGGTCGACAAGGACTTCACCCTGGATCAGGTGGACGAGGCGCTCGCGCAGGCGGCCGCCCGAACGGTCACCCGCGCCGGTATCGTCATCGACGACTGACCCGCAGCCCACTCACACAGAGGAGACCATCATGAAGATCACCGGAGCAGTCCTCGATTCCGTGGGCGCGGCGCAGCGGCCGTACGCGGACAGCAAGCCACTGCGCATCGTCGACCTCGAGCTGGACGAGCCCGGGCCGGACGAGGTCCTCATCCGGGTCCGCGCCGCGGGCCTGTGCCACTCCGACCTGTCCGTCGTCGACGGCAACCGGCCGCGACCCATGCCGATGCTCCTGGGCCACGAGGCCTCGGGCGTGGTGGAGAAGGTGGGGGACAACGTCACGGACCTGACGGTGGGCCAGCAGGTCAGCACAGTCTTCCTGCCGCGCTGCGGCGAGTGCGACAACTGCCGGACGAACGGAAAGCTGCCGTGCATCCCGGGCACTGCGGTCAACAACGCGGGCACGCTGGTGGGCGACCACATGCGACTCCACGAGGGAGACACGGATGTCTACCACCACGTGGGCGTCTCCGGGTTCGCGACGCATGCGGTGCTGCACCGCAGCTCGGTCGTGCCGGTGGGCGATGACGTGCCGCCCGCGATCGCAGCGGTCCTGGGCTGCGCGGTCCTGACCGGCGGCGGCGCCGTCATCAATGCGGGCGACCCGCAGGACGGCGACTCGATCATGATCGTGGGCCTGGGCGGCGTGGGCATGGCCGCGCTCATCACGGCGATCTCCCTCAAGAAGGGGAAGGTCATCGGCGTCGACGCGAACGAATCGAAGCTCACCCGCGCGACGGAGCTGGGTGCGGACGAGGTCTACACGCCCGC
>DWZY01000156.1 GCA_019117325.1 Candidatus Brevibacterium intestinigallinarum | reverse complement strand
CCGTGCCGGCGACGGCAGAGCCGATCGGACTCCATGACGCGCAGGATGAGGCGGAGGTGGTGCGCACGTGGTGCGCGCACGTCCGAGCTTTCGACGCCGGCGGCCTGGGCACACGGTGGGCCTCGCAGCTGGACGCGATCGAGGAGCACACGGTCAGCCTGCTGCGGGACGTGGCGGCTCAGACCGCGGCGGGTGCCGCACGGACCGCGGGTACTGCGTGGACTCCTGTCTTCGCGCATCGTGACCTGCACGATGGCCAGATGCTGTTCGACCCGGCGACGGATCGGCTGGGGATCCTCGACTTCGACACCGCCGTGCGGGCCGACCGGGAGCTGGACCTGGGCAACCTCGACGTCCACGTCGACCTGCGGGTCGCGCAGGGCCTGCTGGACCCCGACCGTGCCCGGGTGGCGCACGCCGCGATCCGACGGGCCGCGGATGCCGTGGACACGGACGCGCGCCGGCTGGAGGTGTATCGGCGTGCCGCGCGGGCGCGCCTGATGGGGGTCTACGCCTTCCGTCCGCAGTGGGCACGACTGGCCGCGCGGATGGCGGAGGGACTCGCGATCGATGCGCGCGCAGCGTCTGGGTGAACGCGAGGGGAACCCTCGTGCAGTCAGGTGACGCCCTGATGAAGTGCAATTGAAATTGCGAAAAGTATAGAGACTGCAAGAAAAGTTGCGGCTAGTGTCGGTTCCGTGAGCTTCCACGAACGCATCGACGAGGCGCGGGGCCGCCTGACCCGGACCGACCGCGCGCTGCTCGACCTGATCCTCGCCCATCCTGCCGACTCGCCACTGTGGCGGGGGGAGGAGGTCGCGGGGCGCGCGGGCGTGCACCCGGCCGCGGCCACGCGGCTGGCGCAGCGCCTGGGCTACCAGGGGTACCCCCAGCTGCGCGACGCGATGCGGGTGGATCTGGGGTACGGCCTCACGGGGGCGGGCGACCGCTTCCGCGCGGAGCTGCGCGAGCAGCGGGACCGGGGAGTGCTCGACAGCCTCCTGGCCTCGGAGCTCGACTCGCTCGCAGCGGTGGGCCGGCATGTGACCCAGGAGCAGATCGACGATGCGGCGGACACGATCATCGGTGCGCGCCGGGTGTTCGTGTTCGCGCGGGGCAACTCGTCGGTGCTGGCCGACCTGCTCGATCGCCGCCTGCGGAGATTCGGCCTCCAGCCCGTCTGCCTGTCCGGCAGCGGTCGGGAAGTCGCCGAGCGGATCCTGCCGATGGGGGAGGGCGACCTCCTCGTCGCGTTCGCCTTCCGGCGGCCGCCGCGGAATCTCACGGACCTGCTCGCCCACTCAGGACGCGTGGGGGCCGAGTCCCTGCTCGTCACCGACACCCTGCACACCCTCGATCCGGGACCCACCCGGATCCTGTCGGCGCCGCGCGGCCACCAGGAGGGATTCGCCTCCCTCGCCGTGCCGATGATGATCGCGAACGCCATCGTGCTCACCGTCGCCCAGCGCCACCCCGATACCGCACTACCCGCGCTCGACCGACTCGACGGACTGCTCGCCGACTTCGACTGATCCGGATCACTCCTTCCTCTTCCTCCGCTTCATCCTCACCACCCCATTCGCAGACGACTGCACAAGGACTTCGCCATGCCCAGACGCAGAACCCTCGCCCTCGCCGCCCTCCCGCTCACCATCACGCTCGCCGCCTGCGGCGGCGGTGCACCCACGACCGGCGATCAGGCCGCCGCCTCCGCCACTCCCCACGCACTTGACTCCGCCAGCCACGACGAGCTCGTGGATCTGGCGATCGAGGAGGGGCAGGTCACCGTCTACTCCTTCACCTCTCGCATCGCCCAGGTCGAGGAAGCGTTCGAGGAGGAGTACCCGGACATCGACTTCATCGGCCACGACATCTCATCCTCCGAGCAGATCACCCGCCTCAGGTCTGAGGCGGAGGCCGGCGCACCGTCCGCGGACGTCGCCTACATCTCCGACGCCCCGGTCGTTCTCACCGAGCTGCTGGAGTCCGGTGTGCTCGCGAACCACGTGCCGCAGCGCGTCGCTGACTCCGTGCCGCAGGAGTACCAGGAACCGCTGCTGGCGAACCGGCTCTCGACCAAGATCCTCATGTACAACGAGGAGGCCCACCCGGACGGGAGCCCCATTGAGAACCTCTGGCAGCTGACGGAGGAGGAGTGGAACGGTCGGGTCGTGATGGTCGATCCCAGCGTCCGCGGCGACTACCTGGACCTCATGACGGAGTTCGTCCGCCAGTCCGATGCGCTCGCCCAGGCCTACGAGGAACACTTCGGATCGCCGATCGAGCTCTCCGAGGGTGTCGAGAACGCGGGCCAGCAGTTCATCACCGATCTCTACGCGAACGGGCTGGTGCTGGTCGACGACACGGACAACGTGAATGCAGCCGTGGGTGCGACGGACCAGGACGACCCGCCGGTGGGCTTCACGTCATACTCCGACCGCCGCGACAACGAGGAGGAGGGCTGGGCGCTCCAGGCCTCCCTGGACACCGCCCCGGCGGTGGGCATCACGTTCCCCGCGTATATCGGCATGGTGTCGGGCTCCCAGAACCCCGCGGCCGCTCGCCTGGCCGCCGACTTCCTCATGGGTGATGACACTCCCACCGGCGGTCCCGGTTATGAGCCGTTCTACGTGCCCGGTGACTACCCCGTGCGCACGGATATGGAGATGCCCGAGGACGCGGCTCCGCTGGACGAGCTGGGCGCCTGGGACATCGACCCGGAGGAGACGGCGGCGATCCGCAGCGACGTCGCAGACTTCCTGCTCACCCTCTGAGCGGGCGGGCCCACCGCACGCCCGTCGCGGTCCGCGCGGGATTCTCATCCCGCGCGGGCGCGCGATCCGCTCGTCGACCGGTTCGTAAGGACTCACACATGACCGCACCGCCGCTCGCTCCTGCTCCGCAGACGGCACGCACTGCGCCGGAAGGCGACGCTGTGACGCGCAGCCGTCGCGCGGCCCGCCTGCGCACCGCACTCACGCGTCCCACCACCCTGCTGGCGGGCGGCGTGCTCGTCATCCTCGCGATCCTCGTGATCTCCCCGCTCCTGGGGCTGCTCAACACGACGCTGGCGGCGGGGAACCGCGGTGCGTGGATGGATGTGTTCGCCAGTCCGATGTCGGAGAACCTCCTGTGGCGCCCCCTGGGGAACTCGCTCCTCATGGGCACGGCGACGGCGGTGCTGTCGACGCTGATCGGCGGATTCCTCGCCTGGGTGGTCGTCATGACCCGGTTGCCTGGGCGCGGGGTGCTGGGAGTGCTCGCGACGATCCCCTTCGCGCTTCCCAGCTTCGCCCTGGCGCTCGCCTGGGACTCGGTCTTCCGCAACGACCTCATCGGCGGATCGACGGGCATCCTCATGAACGCCGGAATCCCCATCCCGGACTGGCTGGCGTGGGGTCCGGTGCCCGTCGCCGTGACGCTGACCGCGCACTACTTCTCACTGTCCTTCATGCTCATCGCGGCCGCACTGGCGAGCGTGAACGGCGACCTCATGGAAGCGGCGGAGATGACCGGAGCCTCGCGCTTCCGGGTGGCGCGGGACATCGCCCTGCCTGTCGTGGCTCCTGCCGTGGTCTCCGGCGCGCTGCTCGCATTCGCCGAGGGCGTGTCGAACTTCGTCACCCCCGCACTGCTGGGTCTTCCGGTCCGCTTCCACACGCTGTCGACCCGACTGTACGGAGCGATCACAACCGGTGATGTGGCACGCGGCTATGTACTGTCACTCGTCCTCATCGTCGTCGCCGCTCTCGTCATGTCCGCGTCGTCACGCGCCGGTGGACGACGCAGCTTCGCGACGATCACCGGCAAGGGCGGACGCACGCGGGCGGTCCGGCTGGGAGCCTGGGCATGGCCGATCGCCGCCCTCGCGTGGGCGGTCATTCTGTGCACGACGATCCTGCCGGGTGCGGTGCTGCTGCTCAGCTCGCTGGTGCGACGGACGAACGATCTGACGTCCGGTCTCACGCTGCACTACTGGCTGGGCGGATCCGACCCCGCGCTCGCCCAGGGACAGCGAGGGATTCTCACGAACCCCCAGATCCTCGACGCGACCTGGAACACCGTGCTGCTGGGCGTGTCCGTGGCGATCGGTGCGGGACTGCTGGGCCTCCTCATCTCCTACGTCCTCACCCGGACGCGGGGTCCGAAGTGGCTGCTGGGCTCGATGAGCGCGGTGTCCTTCGTGCCGTTCCTCATTCCCGGCATCGCCCTGGGCGCGGCCTTCATCGCGCAGTTCGGTGCGCCGGTGGGTCCCTTTCCCAGCCTCTACGGGACCTTCGCGATCCTCGTCCTCGCCGGCATCGCGGCGACCATCCCGTTCTCCGTGCGGGCCGCGACCTCGGCGCTCAGCCAGGTGTCGCGGGACGTCGAGGAGTCAGCGGTGATGGCGGGAGCGGGACTGTTCCGCCGGCTCCGGTCGATCATCGCTCCGCTCACGGCCCGCGGACTGTTCACCGGCGGAGTGCTGGTCTTCGTCCAGATGGTCCGCGACCTCTCGCTGGTCGTCCTGCTGGCCACCCCCGCCATGCCGGTGCTCGCCGTGCTCACGTACCAGTACTCGTCGGAGAACTTCACTCAGCTGGCGAACGCCGTCACCGTCATCATCGCGGTGATCTCCGTCGCCGCGACGATCCTGGCCCGTCGCCTCGAAGGGGCGACCCAGCCGTGGAGTGCTGCGCGATGACCTCCGT
>DWZY01000155.1 GCA_019117325.1 Candidatus Brevibacterium intestinigallinarum | reverse complement strand
AGGCGCCGGACGATCTGGCGAAGAAGTGGGAGGACGCCAGCTGGCCGTCCGCGCGCACGCACGCGTCCCTGTTGGCTGCGCTTCCGCCCGGCGTCTTCCCCGGTGTGGACACGACGGAGGTCTACTCATTCCTCGAGCGCCACGCACCCGAAGGCTGATCCGCCCGGACCACCACCCACTCCCCCACCGCGACACGCCGCCTTCATGTTCGGAGGGACACGGCGTACACAGTCCCGTCGAACATGAGGGCGAGGCGTCGCGAAATCACGGGAGCAGAGCCGGGGAACAAGGCACCCCTGGACACGACAGTGCCCCGCCGGCGAACCGGCGGGGCACAGTGCGGTCAGGGCTGCTGCGTCAGCGGACGATCGTCAGGTCGATGCCCTTGCGCTCGGGCAGGCGCCACGCGGCCCACAGGGCGAGCGCCGCGGCGAACGCGATGAAGAGGTTCGACGCCCACGGGACGTCCCACTTGACCGCCAGCTGGTTGACGTACGGGGTCGTGCCGCCGAACACGGCGGTCGCCAGCGAGTACGCGAAGCCGATGCTCGCCGTCCGGCTGGAGGTGGGGAAGGTCTCCGCCATGACGCTGGCCAGCAGGCCCGCACCGGCGGACAGCAGGAACAGCGCGATCGAGGTCGACACGAAGAGCGTCCACGGACGGTGGTCGATGAAGCCCATGAGCGGGAACACCGTCACGATGAGGCCGATCGCGAACACGTAGAGAACGGGTTTGCGGCCCACCCGGTCGGACACCCAGCCCCAGAACGGCAGCGAGGCAAGCCCCACGACGAGCGCGGCGACGAGCGACCAGTACGCCCCGTTGGGGTCCATGCCCTCCTGCGTCTGCGCGTACGTCGACACGTAGGACGTCCACGTGTAGTTGCTGGCGGCCACACCGGAGACCAGGAAGAAGATGAGGACCAGCGACAGCGCCGGGCTCAGTGGGCTGAGCGTGCGAGCGGAGAAGTGCTCCGCACCCAGCCCGTCCTGGGCGGGGTCGCGCTCAGCGGCAGGGGCGGCGGCCTCGGCGGTTCCACCGGCCTCGGTCTCGTCGTCCTCCGCGGCGAAGACGTCCGACTCGACCATGCCCACGCGCAGCCACAGGGCGACGACGGCCAGCACCGCGCCCAGCAGGAACGGGATGCGCCAGCCCCACGACTGGACCTCGGGCTCGGTGAGGACGCCCGTGATGACGCCGCCCAGGATGAAGGCCAGGAAGGCACCGCCGAAGATCGTCATGAAGACGGCGGAGCCCCACAGGCCGCGGCTGCGGGCCGGCGCGATCTCTGCGATGTAGGAGTTCGCGGTCGCGGACTCGCCGCCGTGGGCGAAGCCCTGGACGATGCGGGCCAGGAGCAGCAGGAGCGATGCGGCGATGCCGATCGACGTGAACGTGGGCAGCAGGCCGATGAGCACGGACGCCGAGGCCATGAGCAGCATCGTCGTCACCAGCACGAAGCGACGCCCGCGACGGTCGGCGATGCGACCGAAGACGATGCCGCCCAGCGGACGGAAGAGGAAGCCGATCGCGAAGACGCCGAAGGTCGCGAGCAGACCGGAGACCGTGTCCGCCGGATTGAACAGGGCGGCCGCGATGTAGGGGGCGAAGACCGCGTAGGCGCTCCACTCGTACCACTCGAGGAGCTGCCCCACGATGCTCGCGAAGAAGGACTTGCGCTGCGCCCGCCGCGCCTCGCTGGGGGATGCGCCGGGGACGGGCGGCCGTCCGGCGGACGTGTGCGCGGTGGTGGTCATGAGGGCTGCCTCCGAGGCGGTCGAGCAGGGTGGGTCGACCAGTAGACTGCCTGCCGCGTCACACACGTCTGCTGTATTTCGTCACGGTCCGTCATACTTCTTCACGGAGACGGCACGCAGACCGCGCACGAACCGCCCGCAGATCCCGCACCGCGCACACTGGCCCTGGTACTGAGGCCTGCCTTAGTGTGGAGGGCGATCCGCACATCCCCGCTTCGCAGGAGTCCCCCTCCATGGCACCTCGCTCCGCCTACCGCCCGTTCGCCGTGACGCTCGTGGAGAGGCGGCAGCTGAGCCGGAACTTCGTGCGCCTCACCTTCGCGGGGCCCGACCTGTCGGAGTTTGCGGACACGTGCCTGGACCAGCGCATCAAGCTCGTCCTGGGCACGGATGCGCAGCTGGACGAGGCGGCCGCGGCCCCCTCCTGGCTGGACTGGTGGCGTGACCAGCCCAACGACGAGCGCCCCACGATGCGCACGTACACCGCCCGCTTCGTGCGCCGCGAGGAGGCCCAGGTCGACGTCGACTTCGTGACCCACGGGACCACCGGTCCGGCCAGCCGCTTCGCGATCGAGGCGCCGGTGGGCGCCCGCGCGATCCTCGTGGGCGCGTACGCCGACCACCCGGAGGCCGACACCCAGGGGCTCGCCTGGCGCCGCGCCGGCGCCTCGACCGTTCTGCTGGCCGGCGACGAGACCGCGCAGCCGGCCATCGCGAACATCCTCCGCAGCCTGCCCGCCCACGTGACCGGGGCCGCGTTCCTCGAGGTCACCCACCCGGACGATGCGATGCCGCTGGAGACCGCCGCCGAGGTCGCCGTCACCTACCTGCCCCGGTCCACTGGGGAGGACGGGGCTGGCGAGGACGGAGCCGACAGCGCCGACGCAGACGCTGCCGGCGAGGGCCACGCCCGCGGCACGCGGCTCACCGAGGCCGTCCGGGACTGGACGCAGGCCTGGACCGCGGAGGCGGAGGGATCTGCGGAGGCGGCAGGGGCCTCGGGCGCGGACGACATCGACGCGGATGTGACGACGACGGAGACCGGCATCCTCTGGGAGGAGGGTGCCGAGGGCGGTGGCCTGCGCGTGTGGGTCGCAGCGGACGCCGGCACCGTCCGCGGACTGCGGCAGGTACTGCTCAAGGAGCAGGGGCTGGACAGGAAATCGTGCTCGTTCATGGGCTACTGGCGGCTGGGCGCGCGCGAGGGCGAGTGAGACCTGTGTTCCGCGTGTTGCGGGACGGCAACATCTGAAGCGAAACCCGCACACGGATCGGGGGTCACGGGGACCTCGGCGCTGAGAGGCTGGACGCGTACTCAGAACCCGATGTGAGGAACCAACCATGCGCTCCACGATCGCTGTTCGCACCGCCGTCGCCCTGGGCGGCCTCGCCGCGGCCCTGTCGCTGTCCGCCTGCGACGGCATCACCATCAACTTCGGCGAGGACGAGGGCAGCACCCCCGCCGCGCAGACGACGGAGGACCCGGGCACCTCCGGCGACACCGACACGACTGAGACGGCCCCGGCGCAGGATCCCGGCACTGACACGGACGGCGGCACCGGGACCGGGGGCACCGGAACCGATGGCGGCACCGACACGGACGGTGGTGCGGGCACGGACACCGGCACGGATGGCGGTGGCGCGGGCGACGGCACCTCGGAGCAGACCGCGGACTTCACGATCGACCACAACGGCAACGGCAAGATCCCGCAGGACACCCTCGAGCGCGACATCGCGGATGCGTACGCGGAGCAGGGCACCTCGGTCAGCTCGGTCGATTGCGTGGGCGGCCTCAGCATCTTCCACTACACCGGGTCGCAGTCGTGCACCGTGACCGCCGGCGGGCAGGAGCACTACGGCCTCGTCAAGGTCACGAACGTCGAGGGCCAGAACGTCTACTACGAGCTCGAGTTCTGAGGACCTGGCACCAGAGGACTCCACATCCGCGACCGCGCGGATCACAGGAAGGACACGACATGGGATCCCACTCCGCTGACGAGCGCACCACGACTTGGGCCGCTGCGGCCGAGGTCGGACTGGCGCCGGCCACGACGGCTGCCGTCCGCACGACGGCGGCCGTCGCTGGCATGACGGCACCGCGGATCAGCGCGGCGCGAGGGCTCGTCGCCGCCGTCTGCGTCGCGGGTGCGCTGGCTCTGACCGGCTGCGGCCTCCTCCCGGGGACCGGGACGGGGACGGATGAGCCATGCGGATCGGACCAGGCCGGCTGCGTGCAGGTCGACTCGTCCGAGGAGCCCACAGACGGGGCGCCAACCGGCGAGGCAGCGGATCCGGAGGCCCAGCCGTCGACCGAGGCCGCGGGCAGCTCCGACGCTGATGGAACCGGCACGGACGAGTCCGGTGACGACGGGGCCGGTGACGACGGGGCCGAGATGGACGACGAGGACTGGATCAAGACGGAGTCGCTGGCCGGTGACAGCTCGGTCGAGCTGGACGAGGACGGCAACGGGAAGTTCCCCACCGCGGCGCTCGAGGCGGACATCGAGGACCTCTTCGTCAACAAGTTCGGCCTCCCGGTCACGAGCGTCGACTGCGCGCACGACGCGACGATGATCGCCGGCAGCGGCTCGACGATCTGCGACATCGAGACGGACGAGCGCACGTACTACGGCACCGTCCGCATCAACCAGGACGAGGGCGAGCTGTTCCGGTACGAGCTGCAGTTCCCCGGCCTGCCCAAGGACGAGCTCGACCTGGATTGAGACGCGGACGGATGACCGCGCTCTCAACTCGCTGAGGTGTGACTGCATGCCTGAGATCGCGCGATCTCAGGCGTGTAGTCACGCCTCAGTGAGTTTTCGGGCGTGTAGTCGCACGTCAGTGAATTCCCGGGCCTGTACTCGCACGTCACCGTGGTCGTGGGAGCGCCGACCCGGGCCGCAGCACAACAGTCCCCGTCGCGTCAGTCGAGCCAGGCGTCAGTCGAGCGACGCGAGTGCCTCGTCAACGACGTGGCGGGCGATCGCCAGCGAACTGGTGGCCCCCGGCGAGGGGGCGTTGCGCACCTGGGTGAGGCGGCCTCGGCTGGTGATGACGAAGTCGTCGACCAGGGTGCCGTCGGGATTGAGGGCCTGGGCGCGGACGCCGCGCGGGCCGGGGCTGACTGCGCCCGTGTCGAGGCCGGGCACGAACTTCTGCGCCTCAGCGAGGAAGGCCTGCGGGCTGAGCGCGGTGCGGGCCTCGCGTGCGGCCGCCTTCATGTTCTGCGACGCGAACTTCCAGAAGCCCCCGTAGCCCAGCGTGCGGCCCAGATCGCCGAAGTCGACGCCGCCCAGGGGTCCCAGCTTCCGCTGGTACTTCTCGCGGCCCAGCGACAGGAACGCGTTGGGGCCCAGCAGCAGCGAGCCGTCGATGCTGCGGGTGAGGTGGACGCCCAGGAACGGGTAGGCGGGGTCCGGGACCGGGTAGATGAGGCCCTTGACCACCTGGGCGGCCGGACCCGAGGCCACGAAGTAGTCCCCGTAGAACGGCACGATCCGGGGGTCCTCCTCGAGGCCGCTCGCGACGGCGAGGCGGTCGGCCTGGAGGCCCGCGCACGTGATCGCGAGGTCGAAGGTGCCGGCGGGCTCCGTGACCTTCGAGCCCTGCGCGCCGGGCAGCGCGAGCATGACGCGGACCTCGGAGGACAGCGTGTCGAGGCGGGCGACCTCCGTGCTGTAGCGGATCTCGCCGCCCGCGGCCTCGAGGTCGCGGCCCAGGGACTCCGTGAGCGTCACGTAGTCGATGATCGCGGTGTGCGGCGAGTGGAGGGCGAGGACTCCGCGGACGCCGGGTTCGACCTCGCGCATCTCGTGGCGGTCCAGAAGCCGGACGTGGGGCACGCCGTTGGCCTTCGCCCGCTTGAAGATCGCCTCGAGCCGGTCGACCTCGTCCGTGTTCTGCGCGACGACGAGCTTGCCGCACTCGTCGTAGGGGATGCCGTTCTCCGTCGCGTAGCGGACCAGCTTCTCGACGCCCTCGCGGCACAGTCGCGCCTTGAGCGAGCCCGGCTCGTAGTAGAGGCCCGCGTGGACGACACCGGAGTTGTGGCCGGTCTGGTGGGCGGCCAGGGACGATTCCTTCTCGAACAGGGTCACGGTGGCGTCGTCGAAGCGGAGGGCGAGCTCGCGGGCGACGGCGGTGCCGATGATCCCGCCGCCCACGACGGCGATGCGCTGGGGAGTGGCTCTCATGCGGCCAGTGTCCCAGATCACCATGAGCGCGGGGTGGGTGCGGAGGGTGCGTCCGGGGGCGTCCAGCGCGAGCCGGGGCGGGATCACCCTCTGGGCATCGGGGCAGCAGGACCACCCGATCCGGGATACTGGACCGGTGCTGACCCCTTCCTCGCCTGACCCCCTGCCGTCGCTCCTGCCGGCGGGCTCTCCCTCCGGCCTGCTGATCGAGGGCGACAACCTGCCCGCCCTGCGGGCTCTGTTGCCCCGGCTGCGCGGCACGGTCAAAGTCATCTACCTGGATCCGCCGTACAACACGGGGAATGCGCACGCGTATCACGACCGGTTCGGCACGACAGGCCTCAGCCGCGGTGCGGCGGGGCACGCGGACTGGCTGGACTTCATGCGGCCCCGGCTGGAGCTGGCCCGCGACCTGCTGCGCGAGGACGGCGTCCTGTTCCTCCACATCGATGACCGCGAGTCCGCGTACGCGCAGATCCTGGGCCACGACGTCTTCGGCGAGCGCAACAGCCTGGGCACCCTCATCCACCAGCGGGCGAAGGGCGGCGGCAATGCGCGCTCGTTCGTCCGCGGCCACGACTACATCCACGTGTGGGGCAAGGACTCATCCCAGGTGGGTCCGTTCGTCACGGAGAAGAAGCCGCCGGCCAGGTACGAGGCGATCGACGGGCAGCGCATGCTGGTCGAGGACGACGTCCTGCGCGTGAGCTTCGGCCGCTATCGGCGCGGCGAGGAGCGGCGCCTCATGTACGAGGACATCGAGTCCGTCCGCGGTGCCCAGAAGCTCGCCCAGGTCGATGCCCGGATCGCGGCGGGCGAGTACGCGCTGCGCCCGTGGGGCGAGCCGGATCCGGCCACGGGCCAGCAGAAGCACGCGGTCGTCCGGCTCACCCCCGCCCAGGATGCGACGTCGAAGCTCTACTCGATCATCCGCGTCATGAACGCGGAGGGCAGCGCAGACCTGGAGCGCCTGGGCCTGGGCGGCATCTTCGGCTACCCCAAGCCCGTCGAGCTGCTGCGGGTCCTCATCGAGTCGCAGACGTGGAACGACCCCGACGCGCTCATCATGGACTTCTTCGCGGGCTCCGGCACGACCGCCGAGGCCGTGCTCCGGGCAAACCTGCGCGACGGCGGCCGCCGTCGCTTCATACTCGTGCAGCAGCCGGAGCCGCTGCGCCAGGACTACTCGTCGACGGGAGGTCGCAGCATGCCGGCCGCGGCCTCGGGCGACGACGCCGCCGACACCACCGCCGAGGCCGCAGATCCCGAGGACGGCGACCCGCCGCCGCCCGCAAGGGCAGCCGCACCGACCTTCGAGACCATCTCCGCCTTCTGCGCGGAACGGGTCCGCCGGGCGGTCGCAGCGCACGTGGAGTCCGGGGGCGACCCGGTCGCCCTCACGGTCCTGACTCAGGAGGAGCTGGTGCGCTCCCTGGCCAGCGGTGCGACGCCTCCCGTGTGAACGGCGGACACGACCGAGGCTGTGTCCTACCGATCTGAGACGATCCGGCGCATCACATCTCCTGCGGGGAAAGGACCACTGTGGGCCTGTTCGACTTCGTGCGCTCGCACCGCGCCACGGCCGCTGCTCCATCCGCCACTCCGCCGGCGCAGGCGCCGGTTCCTCGCCCGCGGTTCGCCGTCATCGATGTCGAGACCACCGGGCTGCGTCCTGACGTCGAACGCATCGTCGAAATCGCGATCATCCGCACGGACGAGCAAGGTCGGCAGACGGATTCCTGGTCCTCGCGGATCAACCCCGACCGCCCCGTGGGTGCCTCGCACGTGCATGGGATCACGGACCGGGACGTGGCGCAGGCTCCACGCTTCGCGGATGTCGCACCGGCGATCGGTGCACTCCTCGAGGGACTTGTCGTCGTCGCACACAACGTCGAGTTCGACGAGGCCTTCCTGCGCGCGGAGTTCGCACGCACCACCCGGCCGATGCCGCGCTTCACCACGTTCTGCACCTTCGTGAGCAGCCTGCTGTACCTGCCCCGCCTGCGCCGTCGGACGCTCGCGGACTGCTGCAGTGCTCTGGGGATCAGGAACGGCGCGGCGCACAGCGCGCTGGGCGACGCCACCGCGGTCGTCGCGATCCTCGAGCACTACCTGGCGGAGGACCGGCGCACAGGACGGGTCATGGAGGGCTCGGCGACGCACGCGCTCCACTCCGTCCGGCCTGGACCTGCGCAGCCGGCTGCGCAGTCGCCCGCGGCACCGGAGCCGGTCCTCACGGCTTCCGCGCCGACACCGCCTGCACCGGCTGCACCACCGCCTCCGTTTGCACCCCCACCCGCGTCGCCACCGGCTCCGGATTCGCCCCCGCCCGCGGCGCCACCGGCCGCGGCCCCGTCCATCACCATCACACCGGACTTCCGCGAGGCGCTCGACCACCTGCACGCGGGGCACAACCTGTTCCTCACCGGACGGGCGGGCACCGGCAAGTCCACCCTGATCCGTCACTACCTGACCTCCACGGACCGCAGCACGATCACCGTCGCGCCCACCGGCATCGCGGCGCTGAACGTGGACGGGTACACGATCCACCGCCTGTTCTCGTTCCCCCTGGGCGTGACACCCGAGCACGTCCGCAGCAATGCCTACTACCCGCGACGCTTCGCGGATGCACTGCGCGAGCTCGACACCCTCATCATCGACGAGGCATCGATGGTGCGCGCCGACCTGTTCGATGCGCTCACCGCCGCCCTGGAGCGCTTCGGCCCGCACCCCGGCACCCCCTTCGGCGGTGTCCAGTTGGTGCTCGTGGGCGATCTCTACCAGTTGCCGCCCGTCGTGACGGACGCTGAGGCTACGTGGATCGACGAGACCTTCGGCACGCCCTTCTTCTTCTCCGCCCGCTCGTTCGACACGGCGACCTTCCCGCTGGTCGAGCTCACGACCGTCTTCCGTCAGCAGGGCGATGACCGCATGGTGGAGCTGCTCAACGCCGTGCGCGACGGCACGCTGCTGACGGACGCCCGCGCGGCCCTCAACAGCCGCACGGACCCCGACTTCGAACCGCCCCTGGACGAGTTCTGGCTGACCCTCGCCACGACCAACCGCATCGTGGGCAGCCGAAACAGGCGGATGCTCGAGCGCCTCCCCGATGCGCCGCGTGCGTTCACCGCGCTCGTCTCCGGCGACACGGACGGCTTCGAATTCCCCACCGACCAGACGCTGCACCTGGCCGTGGGCGCACAGGTCATGCTGCTCTCCAACGATCCGGCCGGCCGCTGGGTCAACGGCACCCTGGGCCGTATCACCGCGATCTCCGACGACGAGGACGATCCGCAGGTCACCGTGCAGCTGCGCAACGGGCGCACCGAGCAGGTCGAGGCCCACCGGTGGGAGATCACGCGCCCCCGCGTGGAGGGAGGCTCACTGGTCCACGAGGTCGTGGGCACCTTCGAGCAGCTGCCGCTGAAGCTCGCATGGGCGATCACGATCCACAAGTCCCAGGGCCAGACACTGGACCGCGTCGTCGTCGACCTCACGGGCGGCACCTTCGCGAACGGACAGCTGTACGTCGCCCTGTCGCGGTGCACCAGCCTCGAGGGCCTCGTCCTCAAGCGCGACGTGATCCCCCGTGATCTCAAGACGGATCAGAGAGTGCGGCGCTACCTCGCGACCGGGTCGACGGCGACGGACACGGCGGGCGAGGCGTACGTGTCCGTGCTGACCGTGGGCGGCACGGGCGATCGGTTCCGTCCTCGACCGGTGGAGATCGCTGTCGTGACGGACGACGGCGATGAGGTCAGCACCATCATCAATCCCACGCAGGACCTGTTCAGCGCCGGTGCAGACTTCGGCATCACGACACGGGACGTGCAGCTCGCGCCGCTGCTGGCCGAGGCCTGGCC
>DWZY01000154.1 GCA_019117325.1 Candidatus Brevibacterium intestinigallinarum | reverse complement strand
AGAGGACATCCGCAGCCTCCTCACCACCCTCGACCCCGACCAGGAGCCACGCATCGCGATGGGCTCCAAGGAGTTCCTGGCCCAGTGACCCATTCCCAGCAGAACGCCGCGCCCACGGGCATACCGCTCACCCAGCTGCTGCCCGTCCAGCGTCCGCTGCCGCCCGAACCCGGCGAGCCCGCGCTCGTCGAGCTCTGCTCCGACCGCTCGGCGGCCCCGCGCCTGCCGCTGCACGACGCGGACTCCGCCCGCCCGTGGGTGCGTGCCAACATGGTCGCGACCGTCGACGGGCAGGTCGTGGGAGGCAGCGGCCTCTCCCGCGCGATCTCGTCACCGGCGGACAAGCGCGTCTTCGGCGTCCTGCGCGCACTGGCGGACGCGGTCATCGTGGGGGCCGGGACCATCCGGGCCGAGCGCTACACGCGCCTGCACGCGCGCCCCGCCCACGCGGACCGGCGCCGCTCCCGAGGCCAGGGTCCCGTCCCGCTGCTGACGATCGTCTCCCGCTCCGGTCGGGTCGACCTCGACCGGCTCGACGAGGAGGGCACCGGTCCCGTGGTCATCCACGCCTCTGCCGCACACTGCCCGGCAGATCGGGCACGGGCGATCCGGGACCGGCTGGGCGACACCGGCCTCGTGCTCCACGAGGATGAGGTCGCACCCACCGCGGTGCTGGAGGATCTGCGAGCGCGCGGCTGCCGCGAGGTGCTCCACGAGGGCGGACCGCAGCTGCTGGCCGACTGGGTGGCTGTCGGGGCTCTTGACGAGCTGTGCCTGACCGTCTCGCCGCTGCTGGCCGGTGCGCCGCCAGAGGGATCACCCGCAGGGCTGCTGAACGGCAACGGCCCGGTCGACCCGGCCGCACTGGCACTGCTGAGCCTCATCACCGACGGCGCGACGCTCCTGCAGCGCTGGGGTCTGCCGCTGCCCGACTGACGCAGCCCTGCCCGACCAACACGGCTCTGCCGGCGAAACCGCTCAGGAGCAGTAGAGGTCGAAGCAGGGATCCACGGCCAGCAGGGGCAGGCCCACGATCAGGCCCACCAGGCACACGATGCCCAGCACCAGCCCGGTGATCGCCATGCGCCGCCCGCCCCGGTGACCGCTGCGACGACCACGGATCACGACGACGGCGGAGGCGATCCCGCCCAGCAGTGCCAACGGACCCACCACCGGCAGGGAATACAGGTGGAAGAGGCGCAGGGCGGACAGCTGGACGTGGCCGGGCGCTCCCGTCACCAGCGTGAGCCCGGCGTACAGGACACCCAGCGTGCCCATACCCAGACCCACCGCGGTCGCCAGGGAGGACAGGATGAGACCCAGCGCCGCCCAGCCGGTGAGGTCTGCAGGCTTCCGGCCCGGAGGCTGCGCCGGCGTCGTCACGAGCGCTGGTCCACGGCGAGGCGCAGGTCGACCTTCGACTCGAGGAAGTTCGCGACGTCGTCCTCCCACCGCTCCGGGTCGACGTTCCACTCCTTCGTGTGCGCCGCGGTGTCGTACTGCGGCATCGTGACGAGGTCGAACCGCACGCGGGCCAGCGCATGCGAGGGGCCGGACGGAACGAACTGGTCGTCGTCGGAGTGGATGAGCAGGACCGGCTTGTCCAGCTCCGCCGCGCGCGTCACCCAGTCGAGCCGCTCGAGGTCGATGGGGGTCTCCAGCCCCGTGATCGACCGGGCCCACGGGCGGGTGATCATGTCCAGCGTCAGGCGCGCGATGGGCGTGGGGAGGTAGTTGAGGCGCGCCTGGTTGTCCAGCACGTCGTGCCAGTCGACGACCGGCCCGTCCAGCACCAGCGCGGCGATGAAGGACCGATTGCGGCCGCGGGAGGCGGCCTGGAACGCGATCGCACCGCCCATCGACCAGCCGAACACGACGACCTGCCGCGCGCCCTGAGCGCGAGCGTGATCGATCGCGACGTCGACGTCGAACCACTCCGTGTCGCCCAGCCCGTAGCGCGAGCGGTCCCCGTCACGGACCTCGGCATCGTTGCGGTAGGACATCGCGATCGAGGGCATGCCGATCGAGTCGAGGACGCGGCCCGCCCGCAGCACCTCCGCCCGGGTCGCGCCGCGGCCGTGGACCAGGATCGCCCACGTGTCCAGCGGCTCCTCCGCCGTCGTGGGCAGGTACCACGCGGGCAGCTCGCCCACGTCGGAGGTGAGCACGATGTCCTCGTACGGCAGGTCCAGCTGGGACGGGTGGGTGAAGACGGTGCCCGTCCAGCGGCCGCTGCGCGCAGCGCGCAGATCCCCGGCCATGACGCGCACGACCCGGCGGGCGACGGTCTGCGAGGCCGGGTCGTACTCGAGGATCTCACCCACCTGCGCGAGCCCCCGGCCGCTGTCGAACATGAGGCCGTAGCTGCCGGGCAGGATCGTGTCCTGCGTGACGGGCAGCTGGACGACCAGATCGTCGTCGAACCCGGAGACATGGAGGATCGCGAGGTCCTCCGGCTGATTCTCCGGCACGACGATCCGGCGCGCGAAGTAGGCGGCCAGGCCGGACGAGGCGATGGACACGAGTGCTCCCGCGCCCGCCGCCGCGACACCGGCCACCAGTGCGGCCCGCAGCGCCCTGTCCTTGAGTCCCCGCTCCCGTGACGTGTCCTCACTCATGCCACCCGATCGTACCGGTCGCAGGTGACGCGCCAGGAACACAACGGGAGCCTCCCCGGTTACGCTGGAGAGCCCCCGGGACACCGGAGGACCCCCGCCGTCCAGGAAGGATCGCATCATGGCCGACACCCCGTCCGCACCCGCCACCCGCACCGAGCAGGAGTGGCGCGAGATCCTCACCCCGGACGAGTACCACGTGCTCCGCGAGGCGGGGACGGAGCGCCCCTTCAGCGGCGAGTACGAGAACGATCCCACGCCGGGCGTCTACACGTGCCGCGCGTGCGGTGCGGAGCTGTTCCGCTCGGAGACGAAGTTCGATGCCGCCTGCGGCTGGCCGTCGTTCTACGCCCCACTGGCGGAGGACCGGGTCCGCTACATCAAGGACACGACGATGGGGATGGAGCGGGTCGAGGTCCGCTGCGCGGCATGCGACTCCCACATGGGCCACGTCTTCGGCGGCGAGGGCTTCCCCACGCCCACGGACCTGCGCTACTGCATC